>NZ_JBWBEW010000005.1:0-135819 GCF_056148915.1 Microvirga sp. jy35
GACGACGACACGCTGACCGGCTGGACCCTGGGTGCTGGTATCGAATATGCCTTCACCAACAACCTGACCACCCGTCTTGAATACCGTTACACCAACTTTGATGGTGGTGATAACTTCTTCAACAATGTCGCGCTCGGCAGCAACGACATTGAATTCCACACGGTCCGTGCTGGCCTCAGCTACAAGTTCAGCACCTACTAAGACCCGTCTCCCACAGAGACAGTTCAAGGACAGATCAAGGCCCGGGTCACCCCCCGGGCCTTTTTCGTTTCAGGGCGTCACCCTCGTCTTGGCGTAAGCGGGAACGCGGGCTTCGAAATCGGCAAGCCAAGCCACGAGCTTCGGGTAGCTCTCGCGCCAGCGGCCGCCGAAGCGCAGGTCGAGATAGCCCAGGGCACAGGCGAGAGCGATCTGGCCGATCTGCAGGTCCGGGCCCGGCGCCGAGAGATGAGCCTCCGCGTGGTCGAGGCCGCGGCGCACCTTGTCGGCCTGATGCTCGACCCATTTCGGCTCGCGCTTATCGTCCTGGCGGAAGCGGCCCTCATAGACCTGAAGCAGCGCGGCATCCATGATGCCGTCGGCCAGCGCCTGATCGCGCAGGGCTGAAAACCGCTCCGGCCCGTTCGGAATGACGCGCCCGCCGCCGGCCAGATGATCGAGATAATCGACGATCACGCGGGAATCGTAGAGCACCTGACCGTCCTGCAGTATGAGGGCGGGGATCTTGCCCAGCGGATTCTGCTGGCGGATCGAATCCTCAGGATTCAAAGTGTCCGCCTCGACGATCTCGATCCGATCCGAGAGACCGAGAATGGCGGCGGTGAGCTTCACCTTCCGGCCGAAAGGCGATGCAGGCGAGGAGCGGAGAACGAGCATGGGCAAACCCCTGATTTAAGAGAGTGGGGCAAGTCATGAACGGTCGCAGCCCCTGCGGCAATCCGATTTAAGCAGGGGGACCGAAGGCTTCACAGCGATAAGCGCCGTAGCCGCTGCGCGACAGGCGCTCTGCCAAGGCCGGCAGGAGAATCTCCGCCTCCTCCCTCAGCGACCATGGCGGGTTGAGAATGAGGAGCCCGCTGCCGTTGAGCCGGGTCGCATCGCGCGGATCGTCCACATAGAGTTCGAGGCGCAGGCCCGGACGCGAACTCTCCCGATGAAGGCGCCCGGCCAGCGCATCGACAGGGCCGACATCCTTCACAGGGTACCAGCCGGCATAGACGCCGGTCGGCCATTTCCTCAGCGCTGCAAGCAGCTCCGTCCCGAGCCGCTCCAACTCGTTCGGCTTTTCATAGGGAGGGTCGATCAGGACGAGACCGCGCTTTTCCTTGGGCGGAATGAGGGCATGCAGGGCCGTCCAGCCGTCGAGATGCATGACCTTCAGGTTGGAGACCTCATTGAAGGCCTCATTCAGCACCGCATGGTCGGCCGGATGCAGTTCCACGAGCACACCCCGGTCCTGCCGCCGAAGGACCTCGCGCATGATGCCGGGGGAGCCGGGATAGATGGTCTCTCCATGCCGGGCGCGTACATCGGCAATCACCTTGCGATAGGGAGCGAGGATTTCCTCCACCTCCGGCGCAAGAGCCTCGTCCAGACGCCCGATCCCCTCGATCCATTCCCCGGTTCGCTCGGCCTCGTCACCTGTCAGATCGTAGAGGCCGATGCCCGCATGGGTGTCGATGACTCGGAGCGGCGTCTCCTTGCGCTGCAGATAGGCGAGGATCCGCACCAGAAGGGCGTGCTTCATGACATCGGCGAAGTTGCCGGCGTGAAAGGCGTGGCGGTAGTTCATGGCTGGCCTACGGCATCGGGGCAAAAGTGGAAACCGCTTTTGGCCGATGCCCATCTCCTTTATGGGCGTATCGTTCGATGCGCTATCTTACCGCCGGGACAGTGATCTCGCCCGCCCGGCAGCCATCGCGATCAACCTCGGGACAGGGACGGAACCCACGCAGGTCTTTGCCGAGGCAGATGCGCACCTCCTGAAAGATGCGCCGTCCGCAGGAAACCGCAATCATGTCGGCGCGCAGGCCCGGATTGGCGTTCAGGAAAGCCTGCTCGATTTCGTTCGGCAGCACCCGGGAGCGGCTGTCCAGCCCCTTGAAGCTCTCGGGAATGCGAACCAGGTCGCGGGCGCGACGAACGGCCTGGAAGTAGCTGCTCGGGGATTCCCCTGAGCAGGTTCCATGCTTGCGCCACTGGTAGCGTGCCAGACCCTCATCGGGGAACAGACCATCCGCATCAGCGATGGCCGCCCGCGGCACAAAGCGTCCGCTGGGCTCGCAGAAGCTGGGATACCCCTTCTCGTTCTGCGGCCACAGACCATGGGTGACGAAGCCGAGCCCGGTGCCGCTGTCGCATTGCCGGCTCCGGCTGCCGCTGTTCTCGCAGAAGCCCGGCGACCAGGAGAGCGCGAGCACATAGAAGTCGAACTGCCCCATGGGGGCGCCCCTCGCCTCTCGAGGCCCTTGAGCCGCCGTGGGAGAGAACGAGAGAAGGCAGGCACCCGCGAGGGTGAGAGCCAAGGAGGCTTTTCTGACAGCGCCCTTCGCTCCAGCTCCTTTGGCATGCCGCATCACGCTGCCGAAAAACCGGGTCCACTTTTCCGATCGTTGCGCCAAGCACCGGCGCAGGATCAAGGAGCGGCCTGCTTGCAATGGGGAGCGAAGGCATAGTGGCGGTCGAAGCCGTCCACGCAGGCCTCGGTGTCCCAGCCGATGCCGATGAAGCCGAGATCCTCACGGATCGAGAAGTTGATCTTGTGCCTGTACCCGTCCGAGACGAGCACGGTGCCCGTGCAGAAGCGGCGGGGGATGTAGTCGAGTCCCCAGGGACGCCAGGCGACCTGCTGCACCCGCTCGAAGGAGAGGATCTTCAGGTTGGAATTCCAGAACCTGTATTCCTTGTGGGCGAAGTTCGCACTGATGTCCTGAAGCACGGATGGATCGGCACAGGCCGGCAGGGAGGCGTCAAAGGGCTCCTCCCGCCGCTCTGCAGGCGTGATCTCGCGGGCGATCGCAGGTGCGCTCAACATCATGCAGGAGATGAAAGCCGCCAGCCACTTCATTCGGATGCTCCAACAGGTCTTCGGATCGTGTTCCATCGACCATGTGGGCGAAGCCCAGGAAGGTCAAGGCTCCGCTTGTGGTTTAATAGATGGCGTGGCTGTTCAGCATCATCGGCGCACCCGCCGGGCGCCCCTGCGGCCGCGGCGGGAGATAGGTCTGCTCCGAGGGCCGGCCGGTCGGCGGCTGCGGATAGGACGGGGCGGGCGAGGCCCTTGGGACGCCCGCACCTGGCAGGTCGGCCGCATAGCCGTTCGAGGACGAGTATCGCGGCGGTGGAGCAACGGGGGCAGACAAGGCAGGTGCAGGAGGAGGCGCGGGCGGGATATAGGCTTTCCCTGCCGGCACATCCTGTTCCACGTCCACCGGGGCCAGATCGCCCGCGGCGGCCGCGCTCTGAAGAGCCTCCTGGCTGCGCTCGGGGTCGATCCGCGGAGCGAATTTCAAGATCGGCTTGCAGATGCGCCGCTGCCCTTTCGGGTCGTGCCGCGCCAGATCGATGTGGAGGTGATCGTAGTGGAAGGCGTCGGAGCCCGGCCCCAGAACCGTCGTGAAGTACCGGCAGGCGCCGACGAAGACCTCGCGCAGGAATTCCTGCTCGGCGGGATCCCGGCTCCGCCAGCCGTTCACCACCGAAATCTCCCGTCCATCGGTCAGGGCAAAACCCATGATATCGAGCGCGTTGCCGAATGAATGTTCGGAGAGTTTGGCGCCCCGCTGGTTGTTTCGGGGGCGGCAGGAATAGGAGCCTGCCTTGATGTCCGCGAGCGGGACGCCGAAATACATCTCCGCGGCAGGCCTTACGATCTCGTCGAGCCAGGTATCGATCTGCGGGATGATCGGGCAGGCAAGCGTCACCTTCGACTTCAAACCGACGGCGCCATTGTTGAAGGCCGAGACCTTGAACGGGTAGTCCATGCCGCAGACGCCAGGGCCGTCGATCTTGGAACTCAGGGCCATATAGGCTGAAGGCTGCACGAGTCGCTGCGACAGGCAGGCTTCCTCGGCCTGCGCGCGCCAAGGCTCGCGCTGCTCGAACCGAAACAGTCCGCAACCTGTAAGCCCGAGCCCGACGAGCGATAGGGCAAAAAACGCAACTAACCCACGACGCATGGGCGGGAGACTAGGACAGGGCCGTAAACATCCCGTCAACGGCGGAAGAGGAAGCTCCGACCCGAGGCCGATTCGGGCCTCAGGCGCCTCTGCTGGCCTATGAAATCATGAGAAAAACCGGGTGCGACAGAATGGATCAGGAACTTTTTTCGTCTGATGCTGAAAACGATTACGAGCTAACGAAAACAAGGCGTTAACTCATTATTAACCATTTCATTATCGGCCCTCGACCGCTTCCGGCCGACCCGGAGCGCTTCTCAGGATCTCGGAGGTTTGATAGTGTACCTATACATTCAGAGAGGGAAATAACCCCTCAGGACGAAGGGGGCTACGATGCATCTAACCTCTAATCTCGACTGGACGGCCAAGTTGAACATCGCTGCCGTCTGCGTCTCCTCCTCGTTCATCGTTGCAATCGTCGCCGGTCTTCTCTGAAGCGGGCGCCCTGCCGCTCCGGGCGACCAGCCCGGCAATCTTCATGGTCCCTCCGCGCTGCCCTCACCGGCAGCTTTTTTTATGTCTCAGGACAGGGCGCCTCGGTGAGGCTCCATGACATGACATTGATCTCCATTTGGCATTGGGCGAGCCGCGGCCCATCGGCCGTCTTCAGGCACACCTTCTCCCCGGGGGCGAACATCTTTCCTTGAGCCCGGCAGTAGCACTCGAGCGGATTGTGTTCGGGAGCTTGAGCCTGCTGAGGCAGCGTTGGGCGCTCGTGGGCGCCCACAGGGGCTGATAGCATCAGGCTGAGAAGGAAGACCACGCTGCGCATAGGCATCTCCGCGTGTCATTTCTCTCGCAATGGTCCGCCTTTCGCAGCATAAGGTCAAGGATCCGCACCCTGAATGCCAAGCTCCTCCATGAGCCCTGTCTTGCCCGATCTCGTGATCCGCCCCGGAACCTCAGTTGACAGCGCTGCCATCGGGCGGATTCTGGCCTCCGGCTGGCAGCAGGCCTATTCCGGCTTCATGTCGAAAGCCGAACTCGGCCCACGGATCGACCCTGATTACCGCGGTCGGGAGGTCGGGACGTGGCTCTCGAGGGAGTTCGACCCGGACGCGGAGCTGCTGCTCGTCGCGGAGCAGGCCGGTGATATCGCCGGCTTCCTCGCAGTGTGCCTCAACGACCGCAATGATGTGGGGTCCGTGGCACAGGTCACCCTGCTCTACGTTTCGCCCGAGCAACAAGGTCGAGGTATTGGCCGCCGGCTTCTTCTGGCGGCGGCCGAGTGGCTGAAGACGCATGCTCCCGGGCCGATCTCGATCGGAGCCTTCGAGCAGAACCCCTTCCGATCCTTCTACGAGGCCATCGGGGGCGTGGCGGTCAAGCAGATCATGGTCAAGGTCGATGCACGGGAATGGCCGGTGGTCATTTATCTCTGGCCCTCGCCGGAGGCGCTTCAGGGAGGCATCCAATCCAAACACGCCTGACGCGTCAGGCCCAGCGTTCCATGGCCCGGTCGTCGGTCTCCTTGGCCTCGACCCAGGCTCCGGCCGTGCCGTCCTTGAGGTGCTCCCGCTTCCAGAACGGGGCCCGGGTCTTGAGATAATCCATCATGAACGACGCCGCCTCGAAGGCGGCCGTGCGATGGGCGCTGGCGGCCAGAACCAGCACGATTTCCTCGCCGGGGGACATCCTGCCGAAGCGATGGATCACCGTCAGACCCAGCAGGGGCCAGCGGTTCTCCGCCTCCTCGGCTATCCGGTCGATCTCAGCCTCGGCCATGCCGGGATAATGCTCGAGTTCGAGGGCCACGAGCCGCCCACCCTCATCCCGGCAAAAACCCGTGAACGCAACCACCGCACCGATATCCGCCCTCCCGCCGGTCAGGGCGGCCGTCTCGGCGGCGGTGTCGAAAGGCTCAGGCTGAATTCGGATGGTTCGTGCCATGGCGGTCCTGCCCCCGAGGGGAGCTAACCTCCCGTCATCGGCGGGAAGAAGGCGATCTCCCGCGCGCCGGCAATCGAGGCCTCGGGTTTGACGTGGACATGATCGATGGCGGCCCGGACGATGCCCTCATTCTCGAAGGCGTACTCGTATTCCTCGCCCCTGTCTTTGAGCCAGCGCACCAGATCGGCCACCGTGCCGATGCCCTCCGGCAGGACCACGTCCTCGTCGGTTTTCCCGACCCGTTCGCGGACCCATGCGAAGTAGACGAGCTTCATGGCTCTAGCCCTCGTCCATGAGGTGGTGGATGCCGTTCTTGAAGTAGTCCCAGCCGGTGTAGATCGTCAGAACCGCCGCCACCCAGAGCAGGACGATGCCGATGAGCGTGTTGTTCGGCAGCACCGTCTCGCCGGCCGGTCCTGCGATCAGGAAGCCCAGCGACACGAGTTGCAGGGTGGTCTTCCACTTGGCCACCCGGCTCACCGGCACGCTGACCTTCAGCTCGGCCAGGAACTCGCGCAGGCCCGAGACCAGGATCTCGCGGCACAGGATCACGATGGCGGCCCACAGCGCCCAGCCATGGATGGTGCCGTCGGCCACCAGCATCAGCAGGCAGGCGGCCACGAGCAGCTTGTCGGCGATGGGATCGAGCATGCGCCCGAGGGCCGATTGCTGGGCGAAGGTGCGGGCCACGTAGCCGTCGAGGTAGTCGGTGATGGCCGCCACCGCGAACACGATCAGGGCAAACCAGCGCGACCAGTGGTCCTCGGGCCAGAACAGGAGACCGACCACGGCCGGCACCGCCACAAGCCGGCCATAGGTCAGCAGGTTCGCCAGGTTGAAGGCCTTCGAACGGCCCAAAGACGGAGCAATCTTCATAGCTCCCGCAGGAAGCATGAGGACGGACGGTCCGTCAATTGCAGAAGCCGGCATTTGCGAAACGTCACCGTGACGTGATCCACATCCAGCAGCACCCAAATCCTAGCCTCGCTCGTGGAAGAAGTCGTAGACGGCCCGGGCCGTGGCGGCATTCACCCCGGGCGCCTTCATCAGATCCTCCAGGGCGGCGCGCTGGATCGCCTTGACCGTGCCGAAATGATGCAGGAGCGCCCGCTTGCGGGTCGGCCCGATGCCGGCGATCTCGTCGAGGGGGTTCTTCACCAGCTCGCGCTTGCGCTTGGCCCGATGGGCCCCGATGGCGAAGCGATGCGCCTCGTCGCGCAGGCGCTGCACGAAATAGAGCGCCGGATCCCGCGGCGGCATCTTGAACGGCGGCTGGCCCGGCTTGAAGAAGGTCTCGCGCCCGGCATCGCGGTCGCGCCCCTTGGCGATGCCGATCAGCGCCACATCGTCCTCGCTGACGCCCACCTCCGCAAGCGCCTGGCGCGCCGCCTCGAGCTGTCCTTTGCCGCCGTCGATCAGCACGAGATCGGGCCAGGCGGGAAATCCGTCATCTCCATGCGCTACGCCATTGCCGTCCGGGCCTCGCGGCTCCTCCTTCACAAGGCGGGCGAAGCGGCGCTGCAGCATCTCGCGCATCATGCCGTAATCGTCGCCGGGCTTCAGGTCCTCCGATTTCATGTTGAAGGTGCGGTAATGCTGCTTCATGAAGCCGTTCGCCCCTGCCACCACCATGGCGCCGACCGCATTGGTGCCCATGATGTGCGAGTTGTCGTAGACCTCCACGCGCCGGGGCGGCTTCGGCAGGCCAAAGGCCTGGCCGAGGGAGACGAGAAGCTTCTGCTGCGAGGCCGTATCGGCAAGCCGTCGCCCGAGCGCCTCGCGGGCATTGCGAAGCACGTATTCGATCAGCTGACGCCGCTCGCCGCGCTGCGGCGCGTGGATCTCGACCTTGGTGTCGGTCTTGGTCGAGAGCGCGGCCGCCATCAGCTCCGCGTCCTCGATCTCGTGCGAGAGCAGGACGAGACGCGGCGCCGGCTTGTCGTCATAGAACTGGGCAATGAAGGAGCCGAGAACCTCCTCGCGGCTCATGGACTTGTCGGCCTTCGGGAAGTACGCGCGGTTGCCCCAGTTCTGCCAGTTGCGGAAGAAGAACACCTCGACGCAGAACTGCCCCGCCTGCTCATCGAGGGCGAAGACATCCGCCTCCTCCACCGATTGCGTGTTGATGCCCTGGACACCCTGAATGGCCGAGAGCGCCGCCAGGCGGTCGCGGCAGCGCGCGGCCCGCTCGAACTCGAGGTCTTCCGCAGCCTGCTGCATCTCCTCGGTGATGCGCTGCTTCACCGCATTCGACTTGCCTGAGAGAAAGGCCCGGGCCTCTGCCACGAGCCCGGCATATTCCTCATGCGGGATCTCGTTGGTGCAGGGACCCGAGCAGCGCTTGATTTGATAAAGCAGGCACGGCCGCGTGCGGTTCTCGTAGTAGCTGTCGTTGCAGGAGCGCAGCAGGAACGCGCGCTGGAGCGCGTTGATGGTGCGGTTCACCGCCCAGACGCTGGCGAAGGGGCCGTAATAATCGCCCCTGCGCTTTCGCGCGCCGCGATGCTTCACGAGCTGCGGCGCCTCGTGGTCCGCCGTGAGCAGGATATAGGGCAGCGACTTGTCGTCCCGCAGCAGCACGTTGTAGCGGGGCTTGAGCTGCTTGATGAGGTTGGCCTCGAGCAGCAGCGCCTCGGTTTCCGTCGCCGTGGTGACGAATTCCATCAACGAGGTTTCGCCGATCATCCGGGCGATGCGGTTGGAATGGGCCTGCCCGCGTGCATAGGAGCCCACGCGGTTCTTCAGGTTCTTCGCCTTGCCCACATAGAGAACGTCGCCCTTCGCATCGAGCATGCGGTAGACGCCGGGCGCATTGGGAAGGGTGGCCCAGAAATGCCGGATGACCTCCGTGCCGCGCTGGACCGAACCCGGATTGGCCTCCAGGTCGAATTCGACATCCGAGCCGCTCTCAAGGGCGACCGACTGATCGTCTTCCTCGTTGTCCAGAATGTCCGGCGGGACGTCATTGGTGGTGTTGCGATTCATAAAAGAGATTTAAGGGCTCAGGAGTCGTGAGGAAAGTGCCGCCGACGAACTGGCGCAGGCCCGCCGTTCGGGCTAAACGGCGAAGCTCTTTAGGGAAGTGGAGCCGGACATGCGCCTGTCGATCGTCACATCAGCCGTGGTCGCGGCCCTGGTGGGGTTCGGCAGCACGATCGCGATCATCATCGCGGCCGCGCAGGCCGTCGGCGCAGATGCGGCACAGACCTCCTCCTGGGTCGCGGCCCTGTGCCTCGCCATGGCGGCAACCAGCGGTTTCTTGAGCGTCCGCTACCGGATGCCGGTCATCACCGCCTGGTCGACTCCCGGCGCAGCGCTCATCGCAGCCTCGACCGGCATCTCGATCCATGCGGCAGTCGGCTCCTTCCTGCTGGCCGGCGCCCTGATCGTGCTGGCGGCCCTGATCAGGCCGTTCGGGCGCGCGATCGAGCGCATCCCCACCTCCATCGCGGCCGCCATGCTGGCTGGCGTGCTCCTCCAGTTCGTCGTGGGGGTGTTCCAGAGCGCGCAGGGCGCGCCCGGCCTCGTTCTGCCCCTTGTGGCTATCTTCCTCGCCGTGCGCCTGTTCAATCCGGCACTCGCCGTCCTGGCCGTGCTGTTCGTGGGCCTCGGCATCGCCTTCGGCGGGGGAATGGCGCAGCCGCTCACGTCGGACCTGAGCCTCTCGTCGCTCACCTTCATCGAGCCTGCCTTCGAGCCCGCAGCGCTGATCGGGCTTGGGCTGCCGCTCTTTCTGGTGACCATGGCCTCCCAGAATCTGCCGGGGTTCGCAGTGCTCAGGGCGTCCGGCTATCAGCCGCCCTCCCGCCCGATCCTGGCCGTAACGGGACTGGCCTCCGTGGTCACCGCCCTCTTCGGCGCCCACACGAGCAACCTCGCGGCCATCTCGGCGGCGATCTGCACCGGGCCCGACACCCATCCCGATCCGGCGAAGCGCTGGATGGTGGGACCATTCTATTCCCTGAGCTACCTGGTCTTCGCCGCCTTCAGCGCGGCATTGATCGGCCTGATCGCGGCGCTGCCGCCCGAACTCATCAAGACCGTGGCGGGATTGGCTCTCCTGGGCGCCTTCGCAGGCGCCCTCGGCTCCTCGCTCTCCGAGGGCTCCAAGGTCTTTCCTGCCGTCATCACCCTGGCAGTGACCGCTTCCGGTCTCACCCTCTTCGGCATCGGCTCCGCGTTCTGGGGGCTGACGGCAGGTCTCGTCACCCTTGGGCTCGATTCGCTGGCGGTCCTGCTGCGCCGACGCGGCTGATCTGGACGACAGCCTCCGTTAAGCTTAAGACTTCGTTACTAAGAACAAGAACGGGGGCTTTCATGGCCGAAATGGCGCTTGCAGGGCGGCTTGCCGCGATCGTGCTCACGACGGCGATGGGAGCCTGCCAGGGCACCTTCACCGCATCGCCCGAGGGCATTCCCGTCGCCCTCGAGAGCATCGACGGGGCACCGGCTCCGATCCGCACTGCCCTGGCCGAGGAGCTCGCCGCCGCAGCCACCGACCGCAAGGTCGACCTCGTCGGCGCCAGCGCCGAGGCACGCTACCGGGTCCGCGGCTACCTCTCGACGGCAACCGAGGACGGAGAAACCAAGGTGGCCTATGTCTGGGACGTGTTCGATTCCCAGAAGCGCCGGGCCAAGCGCCTGGAAGGGTCGAGCCCCGCGCCAGTTGCTTCCATCTCGTCTCTCGACAAGCAGGCCCTTGCCAGATTGGCCCAGGCCAGCATGGGCGAGATCGCCGAGTTCCTGAGCGCGGCCAAGTCCGAGCCTCCTGCCCCGGCCGAAGCGCCGATCCAGACGGCGGAGATCCAGCCGACGGAGCCCCTGGACGAGGATAACCAAGTTGCAATGCAATAATCGCATGGCAACAACCCGGCTTTGCGGCGCATCAAAGCCGCTCACGCGTATTGTGACGGTCTGATATCGCTGCTAAGACCCTTGCGCTCGGCCGCGCACGGATTGAGACGTTGCGCAGCGGGCATTGTCGGTCACACAGAGCCAAAGTTGCTTTCATGAAGCTCGTTGCGGGAAATTCCAATCGTCCGCTGGCGGAGGCCATCTCCGCCTATCTCAATATTCCCCTGGCCAGAGCTCAGGTGAAGCGTTTCGCGGACATGGAGGTGTTCGTCGAGATCCAGGAGAATGTGCGCGGCGAGGATGTGTTCATCATCCAGTCGACCTCCTTCCCCACCAATGACCACCTCATGGAGCTTCTGATCATCACCGATGCGCTGCGCAGGGCCTCGGCCCGCCGCATTACGGCAGTGATCCCCTATTTCGGCTATGCCCGGCAGGACCGGAAGTCCGCATCCCGCGCGCCGATCTCGGCCAAGCTGGTGGCCAACATGATCGCCCATGCGGGGGTCGACCGCGTGCTGACGCTGGATCTCCATGCCGGCCAGATCCAGGGCTTCTTCGACATTCCGACGGACAACCTCTTCTCCGCGCCCATCCTGGCGCGCGACATCAAGGAACACCTTGACGGCGGTAACCGCATGGTGGTCTCGCCGGACGTGGGCGGCGTGGTGCGCGCCCGTGCGCTCGCCAAGCGCATCGATGCCCAGCTCGCCATCGTCGACAAGCGCCGCGATCGTCCCGGCGAATCCGAGGTGATGAACATCATCGGCGACGTGTCCGGCCGCTCCTGCATTCTGGTCGACGACATCGTCGATTCCGGCGGCACCCTGGTGAACGCCGCCGACGCCCTCCTGGCCAACGGGGCGAAGGAGGTCTACGCCTACATCACCCACGGGGTGCTCTCCGGCGGCGCGGTGGCCCGCATCGCCAGCTCCCGCCTGAAGGCGCTCGTGATCACCGATTCCATCATGCCCACCGAGGCGGTGAAAGCGGCCCACAACATCCGCGTCATCTCCATCGCGTCCCTCATGGGCGAAGCCATCGGCCGCACGGCGACGGAAAGTTCGGTTTCAAGCCTGTTCGACTGATCAAGGGAACTGCCTCAATACGACGGGAATATTTCGGCTTCTGCCGAAGTGATTGCTCTGGACAGAGGTATATGTTCTTACTATGTTCCTGTTGATACAACATATCAGCTGGAA
The DNA here is from genome assembly GCF_056148915.1 of Microvirga sp. jy35. NCBI lineage: Bacteria > Pseudomonadati > Pseudomonadota > Alphaproteobacteria > Hyphomicrobiales > Methylobacteriaceae > Microvirga > Microvirga sp. jy35. The sequence goes on from NZ_JBWBEW010000005.1 coordinate 12,125, forward strand.
CCATGGTCATGGACATTTCACAGGCGCAGGACGGAGATATTCCGCTCCACCGGGTCATTGAGCCGCCGGTCCTCTATTTCGGAACCCCAGTTGCCCTGATCACCACGCTGAACATGGACGGCACGCCGAATATCTCGCCCATGTCGTCTGCCTGGGCTTTGAATGACCGGATCGTGCTCGGCATGGCGACCGGCGGCCAGGGAAGCGAGAATGCGGTCCGTGAGGGCGAGTGCGTGATCAATGTCGCTCCGGCAACCCTTTGGGAGAAAGTGGAGCGGCTCGCGCGGACGACAGGGCGCAATCCCGTTCCCGAATACAAAGTGGCAGGTGGCTATCACTACGAACCCAACAAGTTCGAGGCCGCCGATCTCACCCCCCTGCCCTCCGATATAGTCCGCCCGCCGCGCATTGCCGAATGCCCGCTCCAGCTTGAGGCCCGCATCGTTGCGGCCCACGCACCGGGTGGGGGAAAATGGGAAATCGGCTGCCAACATTCCTTCGCCATTATCGAAACGCAGGTGCTGCGTGTGCATGCCCATGAGGACGTGACGCTCGCCGGGACAAACTATATCGACGTCAGCCGCTGGCAGCCTCTGCTTTACGTCTTCCGCCATTATGTGGAAGCCGGCAGAGATCTCGGCCGGAATTTTAGGGCAACCGCTTAACCCCCTGCCAACTTGTTGCGTTTCAGGCAATCTGCCGTTATAAGCCGCCTCGCGCCCGCTCGACACCCTTGGAGGCACGGGCGCTGACCTCATGGCCGCCGGTAGGTTTCAGGACCTTGGCGGCCATCGGTTTTTCCACTCAATCTATAGGACCACGACCATGAGCGAAGTAAAGCAAATCAAGGCCGTGGCGCGCGACCGGGCCGGCAAGGGGGCCGCCCGGGCCGTTCGTCGCCAAGGCCAAGTTCCCGCCGTCATCTACGGAGCCGGCCAGCCGGCCCAGGCGATCGCCCTCGACTTCAACCAGACCAAGCAGCTGATCTTCGCCGGTCACTTCCTCACCACGATCTTCGAGATCGACGTGGACGGCCAGACGATCCGCGCCATCCCGCGCGACTACCAGCTCGACCCCGTCCGTGACTTCCCCGTCCACGTCGACTTCCTGCGCCTCTCGCAGGGTCAGGCGATCAAGGTCGTGGTTCCGGTGCACGTGGTCGGCCAGGAGAAGAGCCCCGGCGTAAAGCGCGGCGGCGCGCTCCAGATCGTCGAGCACTCGGTGGAACTGCTCGTTCCGTCCGACTCGATTCCGGACTACATCGAGGCTTCGGTCGACGGTCTCAACATCGGCGACTCCGTCCACCTCAACGACATCACCCTGCCGAACGGCGCCAAGGCGACCTCCACCGAGAACGTGACCCTCGTCACCGTCGTGGCCCCGACCGGCCTCACGGAAGAGGATGCGGCTCCGGCTGCTGAAGGCGCTGCCGCCTAAAGGCTCTGATCGGGCGTTCAAGCCCATCGATCGGCTTCGACGCTCCGACCGCAAGGCCGGAGCGTTTCTTATGAGCAGGACCAAGCGATGCGCCTCTTCGTCGGCCTCGGCAATCCCGGATCCCGCTACGCCAGGAACCGCCACAATATCGGTTTCATGGCCGTGGACGAGATCGCGCGCGTGCACAATGCCGGCCCCTGGCGCAAACGCTTCCATGCGGAGGCCGCCGATGCCGTGATCGGGGGCGAGAAGGTGCTGCTGATCAAGCCGCAGACCTACATGAACCTGTCCGGCCAGGCGGTGGGAGAAGCGCAGACCTTCTACAAGATCCCGCTTCATGACGTGACGGTCTTCTACGACGAGCTCGATCTGCCGCCGGCCAAGCTGCGCGTGAAGATCGGCGGCGGCAATGCGGGGCATAACGGCCTGCGGTCCATCTCGGCCCATTGCGGCAACGATTACCGCCGGGTGCGGCTCGGCATCGGTCATCCCGGCCACAAGGCCCTGGTGCAGAGCCATGTGCTCGGCGATTTCGGAAAGAGCGAAGAGGCCTGGGTCGATGACCTGTGCCGGATCATCGCGGACAGCGCCGCCCTTCTCGCAAAGGCTGAGGACGGCAGCTTTCAGAACAAGGTCCACCTCGCCATGGAGGCGAGAGGCTGGACGGACGTGAAACGGCCCGGAGAAAAGGCCACCTAGTTCAGGAATCACGCCGGCGAACGCCGGCTATGCAAGGAGTGAGGCCATGGGCTTCAAAATGGGCATCGTCGGCCTGCCGAACGTGGGCAAGTCTACCCTCTTCAACGCCTTGACGCAGACGGCTGCGGCGCAGGCCGCCAACTACCCGTTCTGCACCATCGAGCCCAATGTGGGCGACGTGGCGGTGCCGGACGACCGGCTCGACCAGCTCGCATCCATCGCCAGCTCCGCGCAAATCATTCCGACCCGCCTCACCTTCGTGGACATCGCGGGCCTCGTGCGCGGCGCGTCCCGGGGCGAGGGCCTCGGCAACCAGTTCCTGGCCAATATCCGCGAGGTCGATGCCATCGCCCATGTGGTGCGCTGCTTCGAGGATACGGATATCACCCACGTCGAAGGCAAGATCGACCCGATTGCCGACATCGAGACCATCGAGACCGAGCTGATGCTGGCCGACCTCGACAGCCTCGAGAAGCGCGTGACCGCCCTCGAGAAGAAGGCCAAGGGCAACGACAAGGAGGCGAAGGAAACCCTCGACCTCGTCAACCGGACCCTGCCCCTGCTGCGCGAGGGCAAGCCCGCCCGCATGGTGGAGCGCAAGGTCGAGGAGGAGCGCCTGTTCCAGATGCTGGGCCTCCTCTCCTCCAAGCCCGTCCTCTACGTGTGCAATGTTGAGGAGGCTTCTGCCGACCAGGGCAACGCCTTCTCGGCCAAGGTTTTCGAGCGGGCCAAGGAAGAGGGCGCGAAGGCGGTCGTCGTCTCGGCCAAGATCGAGAGCGAGATCGCTGTTCTGCCGCCCGATGAGCAGAAGGACTATCTCGATGCGGTCGGTCTCACCGAGCCCGGCCTCAACCGGGTGATCCGCGCCGGCTACGAACTGCTCGGCCTCATCACCTACTTCACCGTCGGCCCCAAGGAAGCGCGCGCCTGGACCATCACCAAGGGCACCAAGGCCCCCGGCGCCGCCGGGGTGATCCACACGGATTTCGAGAAGGGCTTCATCCGGGCCGAAACCATTGCGTACACGGATTACACCGGCCTGAAGGGCGAGGCCGGCGCGCGCGATGCGGGCAAGCTGCGGTTGGAGGGCAAGGAATACGTCGTCCAGGACGGCGACGTGATGCACTTCCGGTTCAACACGTAAACCTGTCGGAATCCTGAACGCAGGCTTTTTCGCCCGTTCAGGGCCATGGTGCGACAAAGCCTGCATGGAGGTTGACGTCCCATGCAGGCTTTCTTCGAAACGTTCTTGTCCCCCGGCTTCGGCAGCGCCGAGTTCTTCGTCGGCGTGCTCGTGGCCTGCGGCTTTCTCATGATCGGCATCTCGTCCCTGCTGCCCAAGCGCGGCGATGAAGAGCTCGAGTGGTGGGAGCGGTAGCTTAAAGCCCTAAGGCAGCCGCAGGGCTTTCGGTCCGATTCCGAGGCCGATCTGCAGGCTCTCGGCGATCCTCCCCGCCCGATCCACGAAGAAAGCCGCCACTTCAGGCTCACAGATCTCCCGAGCCGTCGCCTCGAACAGGGACAACCAGCGCGAGAAAAGCTCGGGCGTCAGGCTCATTCTCATATGGGCCGCCTGCGGCTTGCCCTGGTAGCGCCCTGACCTCAGGGCGATCGAGGACCAGAAATCCACCATCAGGGCCAGGTGCTGGCTCCAGCGGCCGGAGAGCGCCGTGTGGAAGATCGGCCCGAGCTCCGGATCGCGGATCACCCGGTCGTAGAACGTCTCCACCAGTTCCCGGATCATCTCCTCCGTCACGCCCTCGGCCGGGCTGATGATCGGGATGCTGCGCCCTGTGGCTGAATGCGCCAAAGCGGATCTCCTCAAAAACAAAAAGGATGGAGCATCATGCCTCCATCCCGTTCGGTCATTCCTTGCGAAAGATCAAGCCGGGCGGCTCATGAGCGGCCCGGCTTGTAATACTCAGTGGTGGCTGTGGTTCTCAGGCTTGGCCTGAGGCCCATGCGGGTATTCCTTGCTGTGCGAGTGGGTGGTGAGTTCCATCTGCTGCCCGGCCTCATACGTGGCGCCATAGAACACGCCGTGCAGCCCCCAGTATCCGCTCACCAGCACCACGAGGGCGACGGCCAGACCTGCAGGAACCGAAGCCAGGCTGCCGAAGCGCGGCAAAGCATTCGGCATCTTCACGGCAACCGCCTTGGCCTCGCGGCACGGATCGGCGGCGACCAGGAAGAGGGCCGCCATGATCAGGGCGTGGCCGACGAGGTCGATGCGGCCGAACGGATAGACCGCGGTGAAGAAGATCGCCAGCAGGGCCACGGCCGAGAGACGGCGCACCAGCGGGGTCCAGAGCAGGCCGAAGCCCATGGTGAACTCGGCGACGCCGGCCATCGGGATGAACACGTCGCGCGGCATGCCGAAGGTCAGGAAGGGCTTCTCCTCCACGAGGGGATAGAACCAGTCCGGATAGGCGAACTTCTCGAGCGACGACCACATGAGCGCAATCGCGATGCCCCAGCGCAGGGCCAGGAACCGGCGGGCGCGCCACTTCTCGTTATCGGACGAGGCCATCACCAGATAGGCCGCGACCGCAACGCCGAGCGCCAGATAGTCGAGCAGGTGAAACAGGTCGTATTCACGCAGCGCCACAACCCACAGGGTGATGATGCCGGCCGCCGCAATCGGCATGGTCCGGCGCGAGAAGACGCACATGGCGATCAGCAGCTGCGCCCAAGAGATGAGCTCGTAATCCGTCTTGAGGTCGGGGGTGAGATAGATGCCGCCGACGGCGAAGATCGCCACGAAGAAGCCCCCGATGGAGACCCGCATGAAATCGTCCGCGCGGCTCCAGAGCGGAGCGCTGACCCGGTCGAGCCCCGACTGGACGCCGCGGCCGATAAAGCCGCGCTCGACCATGAGGGTGGCGAGGAAGAAGGCCAGCACGAGGCCGATGCCGGTCCAGAACCACGCATTGGTCAGGGTGGCGGAGATCGGCTGCGGCGCGGCATCGACGATGTAGGGGGCGAACCACTTCACATGGGCTTCGGCCGGCAGTGCCCAGAGGCCGGCGCCGAAGGCCGCCAGACCGGCCGCGGCGCGCTTTCCTGTTTCCGGCTTAACAGTCACGATGCCGTTCGTGGCAAATACGCGAGACATGACATCCTCGTTGTTGGACTTATCTTTAGGATGGGAAGGGATGTACACCCATCCGACCGAGGACAACATTCAGACAATGCCCCTAAGGGACATTGCGTAGCCGGCCCTCAGGCTTGGCCATAGGATCGCCGCGGACAGGGCACGTGTCCTGGGACAGGGAGGGATCGATCCCCAACCTTGAGCGTTGTGCCTTCGTCCTCTTCGATGCCGGATCATGAAGCTTCACCATCGCCACGACTGGAACCTCTCGCCTTCCGAGGCCATCGCCCTGCAGCAGGAGCTGCGCGGGGAAGTGATCTCCGACCGACCCATCGCCCTCGACAGGGTCGAGCTGGTGGCGGGCGTGGATGTGAGCGTGAAGAACGAGCACTCCCAGGCGGCCATCGTGGTCGTGACCTATCCGGGCTTCCTGCCGGTGGAAACCGTGCTGGCGCAGCGCCCGACGCCCTTTCCTTACGTTCCAGGCCTTCTGAGCTTCCGCGAGGGGCCGGTTCTCGAAGAGGCGTTCGAGAAGCTGAAAACCGTACCGGACGTCTTCCTCTTCGACGGCATGGGTATCGCGCATCCGCGCCGCATCGGGATCGCCAGCCATATGGGCCTGTGGCTGCAGCGCCCCACTATCGGCTGCGGCAAGACGCTCCTGTGCGGACGCTACAAGGATCTGGCCGAGGAGAAGGGCTCGGCCGCGCCGCTGATCGACCGCAAGGAGACCATCGGCGTGGCCCTGCGCACCCGCACGGCCAAGAACCCCATGTTCATCTCCCCCGGCCATCTCGCCGACATCCCCACCGCCGCCGAGCTCGTGCTCCGCTGCTCGCCAAAGTACCGCCTGCCCGAGCCGATCCGCCTAGCGCACAACGCGGCGGGGAATTTTTCGCCTTGATTGCTGCCAAACGCCGCAGCGCCCACAAACCCTGACCTTTCGTCAGCATCCCTCTCCGTTCAGAGAGTTGTCGCCCACGCGTGCCTCCGCGACAGATGGACCGAAGAAAATCTCTTCACTATGGGGCAATTGTTATGGCGACTTACCGCGGCACCTCTGGCTCGGACACACATACCGGCACTGATCGGGCAGATGAGATCTACGGCTACCCGGAGGCAGGAGTTCCGCCGACAACGGAAGTCGCGGGAGGGCTTTACCGGCCAGTTCTTGTTACGGCACCAAAGGGCGATACAGATCGCCTGTTCATTGTCTCGCAAGGCGGAAGAATCACTGTTCATGACCTCACAGACCCGCAAGCGAAACCAAAAGATTTCATAGTAATCCCAGATCCTCTAATCGACGGCAATGATGAGGCTGGTCTTATAGGGTTTACCTTCCATCCGCAGTTCGCCACGAACGGCAAGTGCTACGTGAACTACACTGAGGAGGGGAGCCGGGAACAAGTCATTGTCGAGTATACGATCGACTTGAATAGCACGCGCATCCCGCCAGCTCACACCACTCGCAAGATCATGACGATCGACTACCCGGATAACACGTCCCATCATCGAGCTGGATGGATCGACTTCGGGCCGGACGGCATGCTCTACATTGCGACAGGTGATGGATGGAGGAATGAAAACGGTGAACTTAACGGAAACGCTGCTCAGACCCTCGTCAATTCTGACGGCTCGATCAACCACCTCGGCAAGATCCTTCGCATTGACGTGAATGGCGATGATTTCGAGGGAGATGCTGATCGCAACTACCGGATTCCAGATGGCACCGATGGCAAGCCGGCCAACCCGACAGAATTCCAAGGCGTTAATGCGGAGTTACCGCACCCCTCTGAAATCTGGGCCATCGGTCTGCGCAACCCTTGGCGTGCTAGCTTCGGACCGGACGGCAAGCTTTACGTCGCCGATGTGGGTCAGGACACCTACGAAGAAGTCAATATCGTAGAGGCCGGGAAGAACTACGGCTGGCGCGTTGCTCAGGTGGCTGATGGTCCTCAGGCTGAGCCTGAAGGCACTGATCACTATACAGATCCTTACCACTACTATGGCCGCGGTATCGGGCAGTCAGTTACAGGAGGTTACTTCTATGATGGCGCTGGCGATCTGGATGGAAAGTATATTTTCGCCGATTATGTAGCCGGCAAGATTTTTGCCATGGATGTCGGCGAGAGCATCCCTACAGTCCAAGATGTCACGAATAGGTTCAAGGATGCTCAAGGAGCGTCAGTCGATTTCGGTCAAATCTCTTCGTTCGGATTGGACGGGCAAGGTAACCTATACGTTGTCAGCTACGCACAGGGCTGGGGGCAAGAGAACACAGGCAAGATTTTCCGCCTGAGCGACAACACGCCTGTTCAGGACGAAGGCGACCTCCTGAGCGGTGACGGCGGCAACGACACCATCTATGGCGGTGGCGGCAACGACACCGTTCATGGTGGTGCCGACAACGACCGCCTCTACGGCGAGGCCGATGACGATCAGCTGTATGGCAATGCCGGAACGGACACCCTTTCAGGTGGCGCTGGGAACGACAGTTACTACGTGGACGGTAGCGACACGATCGTTGAAGACGCGAGCAGCGCTGATATAGATAAGGCTTGGGCTCTGGAGTCCTTTACCTTGCAGGCAGGCCAAGGCATCGAGTGGCTTGAGGCTTCCAGCGAGGCTGCGCTGGATCTAACCGGCAACGAGCTCGGCCAGTTCATCAAGGGCAATGCTGGCGCCAACCGTCTCGACGGTAATGGCGGCACGGATATTCTGATAGGCCTGGGTGGCAACGACATCTACATCGTCGATGGCGACGATATGATCGAGGAGGCTGCAGATGCGGTCGGAGGTACCGATACCGTGATGTCGACGGTGAGCCTCAGCCTTACCGGCACGATCGCGAATCCCGATCAGTACAAAAATGTTGAGAACCTCACACTACTTCGCACAGCCATAGAGGGCACCGGAAGCGATCTCGACAACCATATCATCGGCAATGATGCGGACAACGTTCTCGACGGCTACAGCGGGAAAGACATACTGGAAGGCCGCGACGGCAACGACACCTACTGGATCGATGGGCAGGAGGATGTCATCATCGAGGCTTCCGCCAAAGGCACGGATACGATCATGGCCATGGCGGACTATGCCCTGACCGACGAGATGCATGTGGAAATCATGCGCGCCGTGGCCGGTAACGACGTTGATCTGACGGGCAACAAGTTCGGCAACGCGGGCGACAACGCCATCGACGGCCGTGGCGGAGAGGATACGGTGGTGTTCACTGGTGGCCGCAACGACTACACAATCACGCGTGTTGCGGAGAACTCCTACACCATCACCGATGATAAGAATCGCGACGGAACCGACAGAATCACCGGCGTGGAGTTCTTCAACTTCAACGGTCGCTTGATACAAGCGGCGAGCCTACTCAACACGGATCCGACAGACATCAAATTGGTAGGCGACGCCGTGCAGGAAAACACTCTGACCGGCCGCGATATCGGCACGTTCTCCGCTACCGACACGGCTGGCGACAATCTTTCGTACCAGCTCACCAATGACGCCGGAGGCCGCTTCAAGGTCGACGCTAAGACAGGTGTTCTCGAAGTGGCGGACGGCGTGCGGCTGGATTATGAGCAAGCAAGGTCGCATACCATCGAGGTGCGGATCACCGATCAGGACGGTGGAACTGCCACTAAGATCTTCGTGATCGGGATCCAGGATCAGTCCGATGAAAATGCCACCGGTAGCGCCCTGGGCGATCTGATCCTCGGCGGGGCCGGCCGGGACACCTTCTCCGGCGGCGGCGACGACACGCTGAACGCCGGCGCGAGCCATGACCGCCTGAGCGGCGATGCGGGCAACGACTCGCTAATGGGCGGCGCGGGCAATGACGTGTTCAACGGCGGCGACGGCAGCGACCGGATGATCGGCGGCACGGGCAAAGACACGTTCACAGGCGGCAAGGGCCGGGACGTGTTCGTGTTCGACGACCGGAAGACGGGCTCGTCCAAGACGAAGGCGGATTACATCACCGACTTCCGCGGCAAGGAGGGCGACAAGCTCGACCTGCGGGCGGTGGACGCCAACACGAAGAAGAGCGGCGACCAGAACTTCAGCTTCATCGGCACGAAGGGGTTCAGCAAGGCCGGCCAGGTGCGCTACGAGAAGACGAAGAAGGAGACTTACGTCTACCTGAACACGGATAACGACAAAGCCGCCGAGGCCGTGATCAAGCTCAAGGGCTCCATCGACCTCAGCAAAAGCTGGTTCGTGCTCTGATCGTCGTCTGAACGGACGAGATTCTCGCATCCTACGAGGGGACGGGCCTGGCCCGTCTCCTTCTGCTTTGCGGCATCGAACTCACCCCTCGGGCGGCGCACCGGCGACAGGCCGGGGGTGCGCTGGCGGGGCCTCCCCCTGAAAGGCCCGTTGTGCTAAGGGCAGGCCCCGATAGGGGATTGCACATGCGCACGTTCGAAGATCTGCCCGCCGGCTTTGCTCAGACCCTCGGCCCGCTCCATGTGTCGAAGGACGACATCCTGGCCTTCGCGCGGGAATACGATGCCCAGCCCTTCCATGTGGATGAGGTTGCGGCCAAGGATTCCTTTGTCGGCACCCTGATCGCCTCGGGCTGGCACACCTGCAGCCTCAACATGCGCCTCGTGGCCGATGGGCTGCTGCTGGATTCCTCCGCCATGGGCGCTCCGGGCATCGAGGAGGTGAAATGGGTGAGACCCGTGAGGCCGGGCGATACCCTGCGCTCGCGCGTGAAGGTCCTGGAGAGCCGCATCTCCAAGAGCCGGCCCACGCTGGGCCTCGTGCAGCTCCACTTCGACATGGTCAACCAAGCCGACGAGACCGTGCTGACCCAGACCAACTGGGTGATGTTCGCCACCCGCAATGCCGAGCCCTTCTCGGGCGGAGCCGTCTCGCCCGATGCCCGTTCCCGGTCCGGCCACCATCCCCAGCGGGGGATTCCGCCGATCTCCTCAAACCCCTATTTCGAGGATCTCGTCATCGGCGAGACGGAGGAGCTGGGCTCGTATACCTTCACGCCCGACGAGATCGTCCGTTTCGCGAGGCAGTTCGATCCGCAGCGTTTCCATGTGGATGCGGAGGCCGCAAAGAGCAGCCTGTTCGGCGCGCTCTGCGCCTCCGGTTGGCACACCGCGAGCGTGTGGATGAAGCACATGGTCGGCCATCGCGACCGGATCCGCGCCTATGCGCTCGCCCACGGCCAGAGGCCGGCCCGGCTCGGCCCCTCCCCCGGCTTCTCCAACCTGAAATGGCTCAAGCCCGTCTATGCGGGCGACACGATCACCTACCGCACCACCGTGACGGCCAAGCGCCCCTCCGCGTCCCGCCCGGAATGGGGCCTGGTGTTCCACCACAACACCGGCACCAACCAGCACGGCGAGGCGGTTTTCGCCTTCGACGGCATGGTGTTCTGGGAAAGGCGGGGGTGAGGCGTTCTCTTTGGTGTCATTCCCGGCCGGAGCGCAGCGGAGGGGAAGGGAATCCACCCGTACTCTCGGCGCTATGGATCCCCTTCCCTGCCTGCGGCCGCCGGGTATGACATCTGATCTCAATGCCCCTCGAAGCTCACGAGGCTGCGCACCTCGACGCCGAGATCGCGCAGCTTCGCGGCGCCGCCGAGATCCGGCAGGTCGATGATGAAGCAGGCGGCGACGATATTGGCCCCCATCTGGCGCAGGAGCTGAGTGGCCGCGACTGCCGTGCCGCCGGTGGCGATGAGGTCGTCCACGAGGATCACGCGCTCGCCCTCACCGATGGCATCCGTGTGGATCTCCATCTCGTCGACGCCGTATTCCAGCGAATAGGCGATCCGCACCGTCTCGTGGGGCAGCTTGCCCTTCTTGCGGATCGGCACGAAGCCGGAGGACAGCTGGTGGGCTATGGCGCCGCCGAGAATGAATCCGCGCGCCTCGATGCCCGCCACCTTGTCGACGCGACCGCCCGCGAACGGATGAACCAGCTCATCCACGGAGCGCCGGAAGGCCCGCGCATCGCCCAGCAGGGTCGTGATGTCCCGAAACACGATGCCCGGCTTCGGGTAGTCCGGGATCGAGCGGATCGCGGCCTTCAGGTCGGTGAGGAGACGCTGGTCCATGGGTTCAAGCCTGCCTGGGTGTCGGGTGAGAATGGATCCGTGACGGGTGGGCGCGCAAGGCGCCGGCGATCACGCTTTTGAGGGGTTTAGCACCCGGCCCGCCACCGCATCCAACTTTTTCAGGAGATCAGGATTGCGGGCGGAGGGAGCGGTCATGATGGCGCCGCCCAGCGCCCGGTCGGAGCCTGCGGGGCACGGCTCGTGCTCGGCCGGGAAGTCGCGGGCCACGCGGGCGACGAGGCGCGCGACCTTGGCGGCGTTCTGCTGCGCCACCGCCACGACGGAGGCCACGTCCACATGGTCGTGCTCCGGGTGCCAGCAATCGTAATCGGTCACCATGGCGATGGTGGCATAGGTGATCTCGGCCTCGCGGGCGAGCTTGGCCTCCGGCATAGCCGTCATGCCGATCACGTCGTAGCCGAGCCCCTTGTAGGTGATCGACTCGGCGTATGTTGAGAATTGCGGCCCCTCGATGCACACGAGCGTGCCGCCGAGCGCAAACGGGATGTCCTCGGCCAGAGCCGCATCGGCGATCCGCTTCCGCAGCAGGGGTCCGACCGGATGGGCCATGGGCACATGGGCGACGCAGCCCCGTCCGAAGAAGGAGGTCTCTCGCTTGTGGGTGCGGTCCACATACTGGTCCACCAGCACGAAGAAGCCGGGATAATACTCGTCCTTGAACGAGCCGACGGCGGAGACCGAGATCAGGTCGGTGACGCCCGCCCGCTTCATCACGTCGATGTTGGCCCGGTAGTTGATGTCGGAGGGCGACAGGCGGTGCCCACGCCCATGCCGGGGCAGGAACGCAATCGCCGTGTCGCCGATGCGGCCGATGCGCAGCACATCCGACGGTTCGCCCCAGGGAGACCCGATGCGCTCCTCGCGCATGTCCTGGAGGCCAGGCAGGTCGTAGACCCCCGATCCGCCGATGATGCCTAGAACCGCTTTCGCCATCTCGCCCTCGCCTGCCTGGTTGTTGTAAGCCCGTCATAGCCGAGGAACGCCTACGTCCCAAGCCTCACCTCCCGGTCAGCGGGATCGAAGCGATCTCCTCGGTCATGAGACAGGGAAAGAGTGTTTCGCGAACGAGCCTGATGTGCCTCACGGGTGCCGCGATGGACACGGGAAGGCTCTCGATGAGCCTGACCGTGTCATCCGGAACGGAGGCTTTCGTCTGAAAGCGCGCCAGGGTCGAGTGGATCAGATCGTACAGTATCGGTTCCTGGCCGGGCGGCGGGGGAATGTCGCTGACGATTTTGCCCCGGATGGCGCTGATCAGGCCGGTGTCCTCGGCCGCGGTCGCAATGATGGCGGTGTCGGTGACCTTGAGACGGGAAAAATGCAGCTTCAGCGCCTGATGGCCGTGGCAAAGCTCCTCCAGAAGGCGCTGGCTCCGTCCGGCAATGTCCTGCCAGTAGGCGCCCTTGTCGAAGGCTCCCCTGACTGGAACCAGCGGATAGATGGTGACATGCAGCGCCGGCCTGGGCCCCACATGCAAGGGTTCCGGCCAGTGCTCGGCAATCGCCCTCTGCACCTCTTCGAAAGCCTCCCGCGTGTCAGGCTCAAGGCTCGGCTGAACGTGATAGGCGAGGCAGGGCAGGCCCCAGAGGTCATCGGCAATCGTCTGCAGCATGGCCATCGAGATAAGGCTGCTCGGAGAACGTGTCACCCGAAAAGAAAAAGGCCCCGGAAGCCGGGGCCTTGATCGTCGCTTCTTACGGGTTGTGCGTCATCGGGGGCGTTGCGTGGCCTTCGACCTCGCCGCCGACCCGGGCCCAGATCTTCTTCTTGGTGAAGTAGAGCAGGCCAGCGAGCACGATCAGGAACAGCATGACCTGGAAGCCGAGGCGCTTGCGGGCCTCGAGATGCGGTTCCGCCGCCCAGGTGAGGAAGGCCGTCACGTCGCGGGCGTACTGGTCAACCGTTTCCGGAGCCTGGGGCTGGCCGGCCTCGTTCTTCGGGTACTCGACCTGACCGTCATTGATCGGCTTCGGCATCGCGATCACGTGGCCAGGATAATACTCGTTGTAGTGCCCGCCCTCCGGCACCGTGAAGCCCTGCGGGGCCTCATGATAGCCGTTCAGCAGCGCTACGAGGTAATCCGCGCCGTTCTCGGAGTACTGGCGGAACACGTCCGTGATCCACCAGGGGAAGCCGCGCTCGTAGGTGCGGGCCTTGGCCATCAGGGACAGGTCCGGCGGAGCCTTGCCGCCATTGGCCGCCGCCGCCGCGTTCTCGTTCGGGAACGGCGACGGGAAGCGGTCGGCCGCGCGGCCGGGACGCTCGAACATGTCGCCGGCATCGTTCGGGCCGTCCTGGATCTTGTACTCGGCCGCCAGGGCACGAACCTGACCCTCGGAGAACTCCGGACCGCCGGGCTGGGACAGGTTGCGGAAGGCGACGTAGCTCAGGCCGTGGCAGGAGGCGCAGACCTCCCGGTAGACCTTGAAGCCGCGCTGGAGCTGAGCCCGGTCGAAGGTGCCGAAAGGTCCCTGGAAGCTCCACTTGAGCTGCGGCGGGACCGGAGTCTCGCCGGCAGCGAAGGCCGGAGCGGAGAGGCCGAGAACGGCCGCAGCGATGAGAAGGGTACGCTTCATCATGATGTTTTCCTCAACGCTCCCGTTCAGCCCTTGGACTGCGGCTCGGCATTGGCGCCGGCCGGCATGCCAGCCCCGCCCTTCTGCACGCCCATGACGGATTCGAGGATCGAATTCGGCAGCGGCAGCGGACGCTCGACGAAGCCGAGCACCGGCAGGACGATCAGGAAATGGGCGAAGTAGTAGACCGTGCAGATCTGGGAGGCGATCACGTACCAGCCTTCGGCCGGGCGGGAACCGAGCCAGCCGAGCACGACGCAGACACCCACGAACACCCAGAAGAACTGCTTGTAGAGCGGGCGGTAGGCGGTGGAGCGCACCTTCGAGGTGTCGAGCCAGGGCATGAAGACCCAGATCACGATGGCCGCGCCCATGGCGAGGACGCCGCCGAGCTTGTCGGGAATGGCGCGCAGGATCGCGTAGAACGGCAGGAAGTACCATTCCGGCACGATGTGCGCGGGCGTCACGGCCGGGTTCGCCGGGATGTAGTTGTCCGCATGGCCGAGGTAGTTGGGCATGTAGAATACCCAATAGGCGAAGAATATCAGGAACACGACGACGGCGAAGATGTCCTTGATTGTGGCGTAAGGCGTGAACGGAACCGCGTCCTTGCCCGACTTGATCGGAATGCCCGTCGGGTTGTTCTGGCCCGGCACGTGCAGCGCCCAGATGTGCAGGGCGACGACGCCGGCGATCATGAAGGGCAGCAGGTAGTGCAGGGAGAAGAAGCGGTTCAGGGTCGGGTTGCCCACCGAGTAGCCGCCCCAGAGGTAGCTCACGATGGTCTCGCCGACGAGCGGGATCGCCGAGAAGAGGTTGGTGATCACGGTGGCGCCCCAGAAGCTCATCTGGCCCCAGGGAAGCACGTAGCCCATGAAGGCGGTCGCCATCATGAGGATGAAGATGATCACACCGAGGATGTAGAGAACCTCGCGGGGCGCCTTGTAGGAGCCGTAGTAGAAGTTCCGGAAGATGTGGATGTAGACGGCGATGAAGAACATCGACGCGCCATTGGCGTGCAGATAGCGGATCAGCCAGCCGTAGTTCACGTCGCGCATGATGTGCTCGACGGATTGGAAGGCGAGATCGGCGTTCGGGGTGTAGTACATCGCCAGGAACACGCCGGTCACGATCTGCGCGACGAGCATGAAGGCCAAGATGGCGCCGAAGGTCCAGAAATAGGTCAGGTTCCGGGGCACCGGGAAGGCGACGAATGAAGAGTGGACGAGGCCCGCAACCGGCAGGCGGCTCTCGAACCACCGACCGAAGGCGCTCTTGGGAACGTAAGTTGTGGGATGCTGGCTCATGTGTTTCGCCTGATCGTCGCTTAGGTTACGCCGTGGCTTCCTGGCCGATGATGACCTTCGTGTCGGACGCGAAGGCATAGGGCGGGATCGGCAGATTGATCGGCGCCGGACCGCCGCGGACGCGGCCGGAGGTGTCGAACACCGAGCCGTGGCAGGGGCAGAACCAGCCGTTGTACTCGCCCGAATTGCCAAGGGGCACGCAGCCGAGATGGGTGCAGTTGCCGTAGACCACAAGCCACTGCGCCTTGCCGTCCTTGACGCGGGCCGCGTCGGGCTGCGGATCGCGCAGGGAGGCAACGTTGACGTCCGCTGCGGCCTTGATCTCGTCCGGCGTGCGGTGCCGGATGAAGATCAGCTTGCCGCGCCAGAACACCTTCACGATCTGGCCTTCGGCGATCGGCGCCAGGTCGACTTCGACGGGCGCGCCTGCAGCCACCGTCGCCGCGTCGGGCGCCAGGGACTGGACGAAAGGCCACACCAGGGTGGCCCCCCCGATGGCGGCGGCTGCGCCTGTGGCGATGTACAGGAAATCGCGCCGTGTCGGCTCAGCGACATGAGTGGTGGTCTCGGCCACTTGGCTCTCCAGCATTGGTCAAAAAACGAGAACCGCGCATCGGCAATGCCTTGGCAACCCTGGCATTCGGCTCACGAGTTCCGATATGGAACACGACAACGCGCGCGCAATGCGACTGGGAGTCGCCGCGCGGTGGCTCTTTGGCACGGTCAAGCCCGCCTGTCCATAGCCGGATTGGAGTTGTTCCAGGCAGTGGCTCAAAATGCCGCCGGCCCGAAAGCCCTCAAGCCGCTCCCTTGACGGCGAGGCGACTTGCCACGATGACGAACCCATGCCCCGTCTTGCCATCTACCAGCCCGACATCCCGCAGAACACCGGCACCATGCTGCGTCTGGCGGCCTGCCTCGGCGTGCCGGTCGAGATCATCGAACCTGCGGCCTTCGATGTCTCGGACCGCAACCTTCGTCGCTCGGGCATGGACTACCTGAACCACGTGACGATCACCCGCCACATCGCCTGGCGGGCCTTCGAGGCATGGCGGCAGGAGGACAAGGGGCGGCTCGTCCTCGCCACCACCAGAGGGGCGATCCCCTATATGGATTTCGCATACCGGCCCGACGACATCGTCCTGGTCGGGCGGGAATCCGCAGGCGTGCCGGAGGAGGTTCATGGGGCGGCCGATGCGCGGATCCTCATCCCCATGCAGACCGGGATGCGCTCCCTCAACGTGGCCGTGACCGCCGCCATGATCCTGGGCGAGGCCCTGCGGCAGACCCGTTCGTTTCCCAATCCCGCTCCTTCGAAGATGTGAGGCCAGACCTGATGACCGACCAAGCCGCC
Source organism: Microvirga sp. jy35 (assembly GCF_056148915.1). Taxonomy (NCBI): domain Bacteria; kingdom Pseudomonadati; phylum Pseudomonadota; class Alphaproteobacteria; order Hyphomicrobiales; family Methylobacteriaceae; genus Microvirga; species Microvirga sp. jy35. Next base: position 28,698 of record NZ_JBWBEW010000005.1, read on the forward strand.
GTCGCGCGCCTGCAGAATGAGGCCCCCATCTGGTTCGCCCTGCTGCGCGACCGCATCTGCGCCGCCTTCGAGGCGCTGGAGGACGAGGTGACGGCCCCCCTCCCCCCGGAAGCGACGGAGCCCGGCCGCTTCGAGCGCACGCCCTGGGAGCGCAAGGACCACAGCGGCATCCCCGGTGGCGGGGGCGTCATGTCGATGATGAAGGGGCGCGTGTTCGAGAAGGTGGGGGTTCACGTCTCGACCGTCCACGGCGAGTTCGCGCCCGAGTTCCGCGGCCAGATCCCGGGATCGGACCAGGACCCGCGCTTCTGGGCTGGCGGCATCTCGCTCATCGCCCATCCCTGGAACCCGAACGCGCCGACCGTCCACATGAATACCCGTCTCGTGGTGACCACGAAGCGCTGGTTCGGCGGCGGGGCGGACCTCACCCCCGTGCTCGAAAGGCGGCGCGCGCAGGACGACCCGGATACGATCCTGTTCCACGAGGCCATGGAACAGGCCTGCGGCGCCCACGCGCCGGAGGGGTCCTACGAAAAGTACAGGAAATGGTGCGACGAGTACTTCTTCCTGAAACACCGCAACGAGCCGCGGGGCATCGGCGGCATCTTCTACGACTACCACTGGACCGGGAACCCGGACGAAGACTTCGCCTTCACCCGCAACGTCGGCGAGGCCTTCCTCAAGATCTATCCCGAGATCGTGCGGCGCAACGTCGACAAGCCCTGGACGGAGGAGGACCGCATCGAGCAGCAGGTGCGGCGCGGGCGATATGTGGAGTTCAACCTGCTCTATGACCGGGGCACGATCTTCGGCTTGAAGACCGGCGGCAACATCGCGTCGATCCTGTCCTCCATGCCGCCGACGGTGAGGTGGCCTTAAGCCTGCTGCAGCACCCGCCTGAGCAGCTCCTCGGCATAGCTCGCGTCGGTCCGGCAGCCCTCCGCCAGCCAGGCTTGGCGGGCTCGGGCCAGCATTTCGCCGATCCTGGGTCCCTTTGGAACACCCCCTTCGACGAGATCGGCCCCGCGCAAGGGGAAGACCGGCACGGGCTCAGCCCCGCTCCTGTAGCGGGCGAGCGCCTCGCGAGCCCCCTGTTGGACGACCGGAGACGGTTCCCCGGCCGTCGCGGCGAGGACAACCCCGAGAGCCTCGGGCTCGTGATCCGCCGCCAGGCGACGGATGGCCGCGGCATCGAGCGGCAGAGTCCAGGTCTTGAGGAGGCTGAGAAGCCCGGCATAGGAGGCGAGCTTCCTGTGCTCGTCATTGGACAGCCGAAGCTGCTCCCGCAGGCGTTCCGCATCTTCCCCCACCATCGCGGCAAGGGCAGCAAGACGCCAGATCGCGACAGGGCTGTCCCGGTCATCGACGGCCACGCGACCGAGGCGGCCGAACTCGGCGACGCCGCCGATAAGCCCGGTGAGGAACCCGTGGTCAGCCAGGACCAGGATCGTCTCCTCGGCCCGCTTCGCGACGAGAAGCTTGAGGAGTTCGTGCCGGATCCGCTCCTTCGAGAGGATCGCGAGCCCCTGCCGCTCGGCTCCCGAGGCGGCAAGCCCCTCGGCGTCAGGGTCGCCTTGCGCATATTCCGCATGGAAGCGGAAAAAACGCATGATCCTCAGGTAATCCTCGCGGATGCGGGTGCGGGCCTCGCCGATGAAGCGCACACGCCGGGCGGCGAGATCCGCCTCGCCGCCGGTGTAATCGTAGAGCTGTCCGTCGAGCCCCAGGGACAGGGCATTGATGGTGAAATCCCGCCGTCTGGCATCGCGCGCGAAATCGCGCCCGAAATGCACGACCGCATGGCGCCCGTCGGTTTTCACATCCTCCCGAAGGGTGGTGATCTCGAAGGGCTCGCCGTCGACGATCACCGTGATCGTGCCGTGATCGATGCCGGTCGGAACCGCCTTGAACCCGGCCCGCTTCGCCCGCTCCGTGATGCCGTCGGGCAGCATGGTCGTGGTGCAGTCCACCTCGGTGACGGGACGTCCGAGCAGGGCATTGCGCACGGCACCGCCCACGACGCGGGTCTCCTCGGCCCCATCGTTGAAGGCCTCCAGGAGGCGACGCAGTTCAGGGCGCTGGAGAAGGCCCGCCAGCGCCTGCCGACCGAGGGGTTCCGTCACTGGAAATGCCCCGGAATGACGCGCCCGTTCTCGACGCGCGTCGGCACATAGGTGCCTGTCTGGCGCTCGTCCAGCAGGCTTGTGGCAATCAACGAGAGGACGACGAAGCTCAGGCCCGCGATCGTGAGCCAGAGGGACTGGCTGCTCCAGTGCGCCCAGAGCAGAGGATTGCGGCGGCGGATGATGAGGTATGCACCGAAAAGGACGAAAGGCAGAAAGAACAGGACAAGGCCTTGAACGACAGCACGCGTCATGAACCGTAGAGCCTCTCGTAAAGGTTGCGGATGATGCCCGCCGTCACACCCCAGATGTAGCGTCCCTGATAGGGCATTGCATAGTAGCGGCGAAGCCTGCCCTTCCACTCACGGGAATGGAGTTCGTGGCGCCCGGGATCCATGAGGAAACCGAGAGGAACTTCGAACGCGTCGGCCACCTCCTCGTGATTGATGGCAAGCGTGTAGGAAGGCGAGACCCGCGCCACCACCGGCATGACGAGATAGTTCGTTGTGGACAGATAAGCGTCGAGGTAGCCGAGCGGGCTGATGAAGCGGCTGTCGAGGCCGATCTCCTCCATGGCCTCGCGGCAGGCGGCGTCGAGGACGGAGGCGTCGGTCGGGTCGACCCGACCGCCCGGAAAGGCGATCTGCCCCGAATGCTGGCGCAGATGCGCAGCCCGTTCGGTGAGGAGCAGCATCGGCTCGTCGCGCATGACCACAGGCACCAAGACCGCCGCAGGCTTCGGGGACAGAGGGTAAGCCAGGGGCACGTCGTCGAGGCTGTGGTCGCCCCTTGGGTTGGCAAGCGCCTCCTCGGCATGCGGCGGCTCGGGCCGCAGCCGGTCGGCAGCAAGGGTCAGGAAGTCCGGCCCGTCATGGGGTGCAATACGCATCAAGCAATGCCCAGTTCGGACGCCGGAGCGATGGGGAAGAAGGCGCTGCCTGCCGCGACCCCGAAGGCCGCCATCCCATCGAGGCTCTTCTCTTCGCCCATGGCGATGAGATCGAGGGCCAAGCTTCGGGTCACCAGGGCCCACAGTTCCCCTCGAACCTTGACGTAAGGTTTGATGCCGCCGTTCGCGCCCTGCTCGAAGCGCAGAGGATGATCCGGTCCGACCTGCACGAGATCATCCACATTGGTGCGGAATGCGATCTGCCGGCTCTCACCCTCACCCTCCACGGCCATTTCGACGGCCAGGAACGGCGCATCCTCGACCGTAATCCCGACCCGCTCCACCGGGGTCACGAGCACGTAGCGCTCCGGATCCTTGCGCAGAACCGTCGAGAACAGCTTCACGAGGGCAAGCCGGCTGATGGGCGAGCCCATATAGTGCCATGTGCCGTCGGCTGCGATGCGCATGTCGATCTCGCCGCAATAGGCCGGGTTCCAGCGCTCGACCGGAGGTGGGCCTTTCCGCTTTGAATCGGACCCCAGCGCCTCTGTCAGGCGGGCCAGGGCACTTCCGGGTGTGAGTGGCAAAGGATGGGTCATGACGCAAGCGTGAACAGGATTTTCCATTTTCGGGATCGACGAACGGCTGCCGATTGTTACTTCCTAGAGCATAGAGTCCTTAGCTGTCTCGTCCACTCCACACGGGTTCAACGCTGCGGCGCATCGACCCTTGCCTATCGACCAGGATCAAAGGCAGACTAGCTATCGGGGGCACATGCGTATGAGAGGGAGAATGACCTCATGACGGCCAGCATTGCTCAAGCGCCCACCGCATTGGACGACGCGATCATCCGCAACGCGGAGGCGACGCTTGAGACCGTAGGCCGCGCCCGAGAGGCCATTCACACCGTCATCTTCGGCCAGGAAGATGTGGTGGACCTCACCCTCATTACCCTTCTCGCCGGCGGCCATGGCCTTCTGGTCGGTGTTCCGGGCCTCGCCAAAACCAAGCTTGTGGACACGCTGGGTACCGTGCTCGGGCTCGATGCCCGGCGCATCCAGTTCACCCCCGACCTGATGCCTTCCGACATCCTGGGCTCCGAGATTCTCGACGAAGGCGCCGACCGCCGCCGCTCCTTCCGTTTCGTGAAAGGCCCTGTCTTCGCGCAGCTGCTCATGGCCGACGAGATCAACCGCGCCAGCCCCCGCACCCAGTCCGCCCTGCTGCAGGCCATGCAGGAGCATCACGTGTCGGTGGGAGGCGAGCGGCACGACCTGCCGCAGCCCTTCCATGTGCTGGCGACGCAGAACCCCATCGAGCAGGAGGGCACATATCCGCTGCCCGAGGCTCAGCTCGACCGCTTCCTGCTGGAGATCGACGTCGGCTACCCGACCCGCGACGCCGAGCGGCGCATCCTGATCGAGACGACGGGTGCGGAGGATCACAAGCCGACGGCCGTCATGAACTCTGAGGCGCTCATGAACGCGCAGCGCCTCGTCCGCCGCCTGCCCGTGGGCGAGAGCGTCGTCGAGGCGATCCTCGATCTCGTGCGCTCGGCCCGTCCGGAGGCGGATCGGATCGAGGGCGTCAGCGACAAGATCCTGTGGGGCCCCGGCCCCCGCGCCAGCCAGGCGCTAATGCTGGCCGTGCGCGCCCGCGCGCTCATCGAGGGCCGCGTGGCTCCCTCCATCGCCGACGTGGTGGCGCTGGCCGAACCGGTGCTGAAGCACCGCATGGCGCTCACCTTCTCGGCCCGTGCCGATGGAGACACGATCGGAGGCGTCATCGGCCGGCTCACCTCGCGGCTGGCAGGCTAGGATCATCGTCATGGCCCGTGTCCGGGTCCTTCCCGAAAGCGCCCGCTCGCCGGGCCGCGCTGAGACGGAGAACGCGCTCTCCCTCGCTCACCGGATGCCGCGCCTTGTGCTCGAGGCCCGGCGGGTGGCCGCCAACCTTGCGCATGGCATCCACGGCCGTCGCCGCGCCGGCACCGGCGAGACCTTCTGGCAGTTCCGCCCCTTCGTGGCCGGGGAAGCGGCGCAGCGCATCGACTGGCGCCGCTCGGGCCGAGACGACCGGCTCTATGTGCGGGAGCGCGAATGGGAAACGGCCCAGACCGTCTGGTTCTGGATCGACCGCTCCGCCTCCATGGGCTACGCCTCCGATCTCGCCCAGGCACCTAAGATCGAGCGTGCCGTCGTGCTGGGGATGGCGCTGGCCAATTGCTTCGTCGAGGGCGGCGAGCGGGTGGGCATGCTGGGGCTGATGCCGCCGCGCGCGACCCGGCGCATCGCGGAGACCATGGCCCAGACCCTGGTGGCGGACCGCGCTTCTCTCGAGGAGGATCTGCCCCCGCAGGCTGCCGTCGCGCCGCAGCACGAAGCCATCCTGATCAGTGATTTCCTGTCGCCTGTGCGCGACATCGCCACCATGGTCGAGGGCATCTCGTCCCGCGGGGCGCGGGGACATCTGGTCATGATCGTCGATCCCGTCGAGGAGACCTTCCCGTTCCAGGGGCAGGCGGTTCTGCACGATCTCGAGGATGGCCTGTCGCTCCGGATCGGCGATGCCATCTCGTGGGGAAAAGCCTATCGGGTGCGGATCGAGCAGCATCGGGCGGAACTGCAGGAGCTGGCGCGCCGCCGCGGCTGGACAATGACGATCCACCGGACCGACCGGCCGGCGAGCGAAGCAGCGCTTCGCATCATGACCCTGGTCGCGACCTCCCGCGGCGTTGGTGTAGGAGGGCGCTGAGCGATGCTGGGCCTGCCTCTCACCTTCACCGTTCCGCTCGTCCTGACGGCGCTCGCAGCACTCCCGGCGATCTGGCTGCTCCTGCGGATCACGCCGCCGCAGCCCAAGCGCGTGGATTTCCCGCCCCTGAAGATCCTGGCCGACCTGCGCCCGGAGCAGGAAATGCCTGCCCGCACGCCGTGGTGGCTTCTGCTCCTGCGGCTGCTCCTGGCCGCCTTCCTCATCCTCGCGGCCTCAGGCCCGATCTGGAATCCTCTGGCCGAAGACAACAGCCGCTCGCCGCTTCTGATCATGCTCGACAACGGCTTTGCCGCCGCTCACGACTGGCGCGACCGCATGAACCTGGCCTCCGAGCGCATCGAAGCGGCAGGGCGCGACGGGCGCACGGTGGCCCTCGTGGCGATGGCGGAAGCGCCGGCGGCCATCGAACCATCAAGCCCCGCCGCAGCCCTCGAGCGCCTGCGCTCCCTCAAGCCCCTGCCGCATCTGCAGGACCGCCAGGCCCATGTAGAGCCCATCAGGCGGTTCCTGGAAGCAACGCCGGACGCCAACATCATCTGGATCAGCGACGGGGTCGCCGGCGTTGACGGACAGGGCTTCATCGATGGTTTGGCATCCATGGCGGACGGTCAGCAGATCACCGTTCTGAAAACGGAGCGTGCCCCGGCCCTCGCGGTCGCCGGCGTGGAGAATGCCAGCGGCCAGCTCAATGTCAGGCTCGTCCGTCCCGAACCGAACGGGCGCGATTCCGGCACCGTCCGGGTTCTCGACCTCAAGAGCCTGCCGCTCGCCGACATGCGCTTCTCCTTCGAGGCCAATGCAACCGAGACCAATGTGGCCTTCGATCTGCCCACCGAGATCCGCAATGCCATCGCCCGCATCGAGATTCTGGGCGAAGGCTCGGCCGGTGCCGTCCACCTGCTCGACGAGCGCGGCAAGCGCCGCCGCGTCGGCCTCGTGTTCGGCGGCACCTCGGATCAGGCCCAGCCCCTCCTCTCGCCGCTCTACTACATCGAGCGGGCGCTTGCGCCCTATTCGGAGATCCGCACGGGACGCGGCGGCGTGGCGGACTCGGTGAACCAACTCATCGACGAGCAGGTCTCCGTGCTGGTGCTGGCCGATGTAGGCGGGCTCGACCGGGAGACGCTCGGCAAGGTTGCGGCCTTCGTCGAACAGGGCGGCATGCTGCTGCGCTTTGCGGGTTCGCGGCTGTCGGCCGGCAATGACGAGCTGGTTCCGGTGCGCCTGCGCCGCGGCGGGCGCAGCCTTGGCGGAACACTGTCCTGGGATACGCCCAAAACCTTCGCGCCCTTCACCCGCGAGAGCCCCTTCTTCGGCCTCGCCGTGCCGGAGGAGATCGGCATCCGGCGCCAGATTCTCGCGGAGCCCGACGGCGACCTGCCGGCCAAGACCTGGGCGTCGCTCGCCGACGGCACGCCGATCGTGACCGCCGACAAGCGCGGGGATGGAATGATCGTGCTCTTCCACGTGACCGCCGACACCACCTGGTCGAACCTGCCCCTGTCGGGCCTCTTCGTCGACATGCTGCGCCGGACCACGGCTCTCGCCGGTGCTTCGAACGACCTGAATGCAGAGGCCCGCAACGCGGAGAACGAGACCGTGGCGCCCCGTCTGACCCTCGATGGCTATGGCATCTATATCTCGCCGCCGGCCAATGCCCGTGCCGTGACCCGCAACTTTGCCGAGCGAGCGACCGGCGAGCATCCGCCGGGCTTCTACGGGCCGGTGGATTCGAGCCTTGCGGTGAACGCGCTCCTGCCGGGCGACCGGCTGGCCCCGCTGAACTTTGCCCCTCTCAACGCCCGGATCGCCCCGCTGGCCGGAGCCCAGACCATCGACCTGCGCATGCCGCTCTTCATGCTGGCCCTGCTGCTGCTCGTCGCCGACACCCTTGCGTCGCTCTGGCTCGGCGGCCACCTGTCGAACCTCTCCGGCCGCCTGCGAAGGGCGGGCGCAGCGGCGGCGATCGTCCTCGGTTCCGCGCTGCTGCTGAACCCCATCTCGGACGCGAGCGCGCAGGAGCGCCGCCCGTCGATGACGATGGAAAGCTCAAGCCCTGCGCTCGTGACGCGGCTTGCCTATGTGATCACGGGGGATTCTCAGGTCGACGAGACCAGCAAGGCGGGTCTCACCGGGCTGACGCAGGTGCTGAGCCAGCGCACCGCCCTGTCGCCGGGCGAGCCCATCGGCATCGACCTGTCGCGGGACGAGGTGGCGTTCTATCCGCTGATCTACTGGCCCATCGTGGCCGGCCGGCCCATGCCGTCGGAGGCGGCGATCCGGCGTCTCGATGGTTTCATGAAGGGCGGCGGCACCGTGATCTTCGACACCCGCGATGCCTTCGGCAGCCGCCTCGACGGCGCGGCTTCCGCCGAGGGGCAGTATCTGCGCCGCATGCTCGCGGGTCTCGACATTCCGGAGATCGAGCCCGTGCCGGCCGATCACGTGCTCACCAAGACCTTCTACATCCTCGACAGCTTCCCCGGACGCTACGCCACGGGGCAGACCTGGGTCGAGGCCCTGCCTCCGCAGGCTGAAGGCGAGGCAAGCCGGCCGGCTCGCTCGGGCGACGGCGTGTCGCCGATCATCATCACGTCGAACGATCTCGCCGCCGCCTGGGCCGTAGGCGCGCGAGGCGAGTCGCTCTACCCCGTCGTCGGCAGCGACCAGCGTCAGAGGGAGTTCTCGTACCGCAGCGGCGTCAACATCGTCATGTATGCGCTGACCGGCAACTACAAGGCCGACCAGGTGCACGTGCCGGCCCTGCTCGAACGCCTCGGGCAGTAAGGGGAAATCGCTTTGCTTTCCGTCAGCTTCTCGCCCCTCATTCCCGACTACGCCCTCTGGGCCCTCGGCGCGGTCGTCGCGCTCCTGGCGATCCTTGCGCTCGTCACGCGTGGGCCAGTCGCTATCCTTCGCGCCGTCGCCCTCGGCCTCGTTCTTCTGGCGCTGGCCAACCCGGCGCTCGTGCAGGAGGACCGGGAGAAGGTGAAGGACATCGTGGCGGTGGTCATCGACCGCTCAACGTCCCAGACCCTGGGCGACCGCTCTCCCATGACCGATCAGGTGCGGGCCGAACTGGAACGCCGCTTCGGCTCTCTCGCCGATGTCGACCCTCGCTTCATCGAGGCCGATGACGGCAGCGGCGACGACGGCACGCGCCTGTTCGCGGCGCTCTCCAACGGTCTTGCCGACGTGCCGCCGGACCGGCTCGCCGGCGTCATCTTCGTGACCGACGGTGTCGTACACGACATCCCGCCCTCCGTGGAAGGTCTCGGCTTCAGGGCGCCTCTTCACGCGCTGATCACGGGACGCCCGGACGAGCGCGACCGGCAGATCAAGCTTCTGGAGGCTCCACGCTTCGGCATCGTCGGCAAGGACCAGACCATCCGCGCCCAGGTCATGGAACGCGGCGGCACGGGTTCGGCCCTGGTGACGGTGCGCCGGGACGGGCAGGTTCTCACCCGCCAGCAGGTGCGTTCTGACACGCCCTTCTCCCTCGACGTGCGCATCGAGCATGGCGGCACCAACGTGGTGGAACTCGAGGTGGAAGGCCTGCCCAACGAACTGACCCAGGCCAACAACCGGGCCGTGATTCCCATCGAGGGCATCCGAGAGAAGCTGCGCGTGCTGCTGGTATCAGGCGAGCCGCATGCAGGCGAGCGCACCTGGCGCAACCTGCTCAAGTCGGACGCCAACGTGGACCTCGTCCATTTCACCATCCTGCGTCCGCCGGAGAAGCAGGACGGAACGCCGATCAACGAGCTGTCCCTGATCGCCTTCCCGACACGCGAGCTGTTCCAGCAGAAGATCAAGGAATTCGACCTGATCATCTTCGACCGCTACGCGAACCAGAGTATCCTGCCCTCGAGCTATTTCGAGAACATCGTGCGCTATGTGCGCGAAGGCGGCGCGATCCTCGTGGCGGCGGGTCCCGAGTTCGCAAGCTATGGCAGCCTTGCCCAGACCCGGCTTTCGCCCATCATCCCCGGCCAGCCCAACGGCAGCATCATCGAGCAGCCCTACAAGGCCGAGATCACCGATACCGGCGACCGCCATCCGGTGACCCGCGACCTGCCGGGGTCGGAGCAGTCTCCTCCGTCCTGGGGCGAGTGGTTGCGCATCATCGGCTCGCAGGTGCAATCGGGCTCGACTCTCATGTCGGGCGCCAATGACCTCCCTCTCCTGGTGTTGCGCCGGGAAGACAAGGGCCGCGTCGCGCTGCTGCTGTCCGACCATGCCTGGCTCTGGGCCCGCGGCTATCAGGAGGGCGGGCCGCACCTCGACCTCCTGCGCCGCCTCGCCCACTGGCTCATGAAGGAGCCGGCTCTGGAGGAGGAAGCCCTGCGGGCAAGCGCGCAAGGGCGCGACATCCGCATCGAGCGGCAGACCATGGCGGAAACGGCCGATCCGGTGACCCTCGTCGCGCCGAGCGGCGCGGAAAGCAGCGTGCCCATCACCGAGTCGCGGCCTGGCCTGTTCACCGCACAGGTGGCGAGCCGAGAACTCGGGCTGCACACGGTGCGCTCCGGCGAGCTGATCGCCTTCGTCAGCATCGGGCCGGCCAATCCGCGCGAGCTGATGGACGTGTTCAGCAATACCGAGGCTCTGGAGCCCATTGCGGAGGCAACGGGCGGATCGGTCCGGCGCGTGGCCATGGCGGGCGATCAGAGCATCACTCTGCCCCGCATCATCGCGATGCATTCGGGCTCCCGCTTCGCCGGCGGCGACTGGATCGGCATCAAGCCGAGCGACAGCGCCATCGTGCGCGGCGTCTCGGTCTTTCCGATGGCGTTGGGCTTCGTGGGACTTGTGCTGCTGATCGGCTCGACTCTGGCCGCCTGGCTGATCGAGGGTCGGCGGCGGGCGTAGAGCAAGGCGGGCAACCCACTGCCACGTCATCACCGGCCTTGTGCCGGTGATCTCGATTGGAGAAGCACGGCGCCCCACAGCATCGGGTTGGCCGGCACAAGGCCGGCCATGACGTGGAGAGGTGGCGAGAGGCTGCGCTCTACCGGCTCGTGTCGGGAATCGTGCTGACCAGCCCCTTCGCGCGGGCAAATGCCCCCTCTTCCAGCTCCAAGGCAAGGAACCGCACCGGATTGACCGGACCAGGCAACTGCAACTGCTGGGGCGGAATGCGCTTGAAGCCGAAGCGGCTGTAATAGGGCTCGTCGCCCACCAGCAGCACCAGGGTATGACCCTTGCCCCTGGCGGCTTCCAGCGACCGGCGCATCAAGGCGGCACCGATGCCGCGGCTCTCGAAGGCCGGCTCCACTGTCAGGGGCCCGAGCATCAGCGCCGGCTCCTCTCCGGCCATGACCGGAGTCATGCGCACCGAACCGACCAGCAGGGTGCCGACCATGGCGGTAAAGGACAGATCGAGCAGGTGGGGCGCTCCCTCGCGCAGACGCGAGGCGGTGCGGGCGAAGCGGCCCGGCCCAAAGGCGCGCTCGTGCAGGCGCTCGATAGCTTCGGAATCGATGGGTTGCTCGGTGCGGATCTGGAGCGAGAGCTCAGTCATGAACGGACTCAGGCGAATGACGAAAAGGACAGGGCGGCGGGAGGGGTGTCAGCCGTGTCGTCGTCGCAGAATCCGGGTCATGGTCATGGAGCTCGGCGTTTCCTCTGTCTCATTTGAATGGAGCGTCGGATGGCTCCCAAAGGTGCAGATCCACTTTCGGGTCCGATGCTCTAGGCCATAGCAGCGTCGGCAACCCGGCGCAAACCCTCTTCACCAATGCGCGGAGGGAGGCCGCCCTTCAAGGATCTCCGCCAGGCGGCTCCGGGTTGCCGAGGTGGTCCCCTCGGGCAGATCATCGAGTGGAAAGAACCCCGCTTCCGCGATCTCCCTATCAGGCTGCTTGACCTGCAGCACCGTGAAGCTCCGGATCACATAGACCAGAACATGATCGCGCCGGGATATACGGTTGTTGAAGTACACGCCGAACAGGGAGGGAAGCCCGTCCATGGCGATGCAGGCCTCCTCGCGCAGCTCGCAGTCGAGAGCCTCCATCGCCGTCTCGCCGGTCTCCACGCCTCCGCCCGGCAGGTGCCAGCCCGGAACATAGGTGTGCCGAATGAGGAAGACCTGATTCTGGCCGTCGAGCACGACGCCCCGGACGCCCAGGGTCATGCCTCTCGAGAAGCGCCAGTAATTGTGCAGCCCCCAGGTGAGGAGGCGCGAGGCTTTCCGTGATGGCGGAGAGTCGGACATCGGATCATGCGATCATAACAAGATTACCGGGGGATGAATGTAGTCATTCATGAAATGCATGGCAGTGGTCTCAATTTGGCGCGTGACCCGCATAATACGAAGGTCTAAGACAACGGCAACCAAAGGTGTTCCAATGTTTCTCGCTTTCATTCTGTCCCGCCTGAACCGCTCCGCCCGCTTTTCGTGGTCGCCCGCCCTCAACTTCGACGACCGCACGATCTATTCGACCCTGATCCCGGGCGCTCAGTACTGAGCTCGGACGAGCGCTCCCGTCCATCGTGACAGGGGCTTGATATGGCGCGGCTCTATTTTAGAATAATTCTAAATCGGAGCCGCCATGAAGTCTCTGTCCGAACTCTCCGCCCGTGAAGTTGTCGCGCTCGCCATTGCGAGCGAAGAGGAAGACTCGCGGATCTACCAGCATTTCGCGGACCGAATTCGGCCCGACTTTCCCGCCTCGGCCGAGATCTTCGACGGCATGGCCGAGGAAGAGCGGGAGCACCGCAACTCCCTCTACGGCTTTTACCGCTCCCGCTTCGGCGAGCACCTGCCTCCCATCCGCCGGGAGGACGTGCGCGGCTTCCTGAAGCGCCGCACCGTCTGGTGGAGCCCCCATCTCGATCTGGATCGGATGCGCCGTGAGGCGGAGGTCATGGAACTGCAGGCTGCGAGCTTCTACGAGAAGGCCGCCCGGCAGACCCTCGACGTCTCCTTAAGGGAACTCTTCACCAGGCTGGCCGAGATCGAGCGCGGGCATGAGCGCAAGGCCGGCGAGCTTCATGCCGCCCACCTGACCGACAATGCACAGGCTGCCGAGGAGCATGCCCGCCGACGTCTGTTCGTGCTGCAATACGTCCAGCCCGGGCTTGCCGGCCTCATCGACGGGTCCGTCTCGACCCTTGCCCCGCTCTTTGCCGCCGCCTTCGCCACCCAGAACAACTGGGAGACGTTTCTGGTGGGGCTCGCAGCCTCCGTCGGCGCCGGCATCAGCATGGGCTTGACCGAAGCCCTGTCGGACGACGGCGAGATCACAGGACGCGGCTCGCCCTGGCTGCGCGGCCTGATCTGCGGCCTCATGACGGCGGCCGGCGGCATCGGCCACACCCTGCCCTATCTGGTGCCGGACTCCTGGCCCAATGCCTTCATCCTGGCCACCAGCATCGCGGCCCTCGTGGTGGCGGTGGAACTCGTCGCGATCTCCTGGATCCGGACGAAATACATGGAGACGCCGTTCTGGAGCGCCACCTACCAGGTGATCGTGGGCGGCGTTCTGGTGCTTCTGGCCGGTATCTTCATCGGCAGCGCTTGACGGAGCGGCGCCCGCGCGCGAGTTCTCGTGTCCACCCGCATGAACCCGGCCGCCATGTTCCGCATCGCCCATCTGACCGATCCCCATGTGGGCCCCCTGCCACGGCCGCGCCTGAAGCAGCTTCTGAGCAAGCGCCTGACCGGCTGGTACAACTGGCACCGCGGCGGCCGGCAGGACATGCACGACATGGAGCTCCTGGCAGCGCTGGTGGCCGACATGCATGCCCAGAAGCCCGACCACATCACCTGCACGGGAGACACCTGCAACATCGGCCTTCCGGAAGAGTGGAAGACATCCCGCGTCTTCCTCGAAGAGCTCGGCGAGCCATCCCGCGTCACCTTCGTGCCCGGCAACCACGACGCCTATGTCCGCGGGTCCCTGGAAGGGCTCCTGAAGGAGATCGCCCCATGGACGCGGGGCGACGACGGCCGCGAAGCGAGCTTTCCCTATCTGCGCCGCTACGGCTCCATCGCGATCATCGGGCTGTCGTCTGCAATCCCGACGCTTCCCTTCGTGGCATCGGGCAGGGTCGGCTCCAGACAGATGAAGGCTACCGAGGAGATCCTGAAGGACTTGGGACAGGACCCGACCTGCTTCCGGATCATCCTCATCCATCACCCGCCTCACGTGGGCGGCGCGGAGGCCGGGCGCAATCTGACCGATGCCAAACGCTTCGAGAAGATGCTCTGCCGGGCCGGCGCGGAGCTCGTGCTCCATGGCCACAACCATGTGGGATCGCTGGCCCATCTGGACGGCCCGCGCGGTCCCATTCCGGTGATCGGCGCGCCTTCGGCCTCGGCCCGCGGCGGAACGCTGATCCACACCGCCGGCTACCATCTCTTCACGATCGGCCGGGATGAAACGGGTTTCCTCCTGATGGCGGAACGAAGGGGACTGAAGCCCGACGGAACCGTCGGAGGCTTGGGCATGCTTTCGCTTGCCCGCATTCGACTGCCTCACGAGCAGGGATGAGGCGAAGGCCTGCACCGGGGTCGGCAGCGGCTAACACAAGTTAAGCGTCGCTCCGCACGAGCTTAGGCAAAGCTAAGCTTCAGTATTCATTTTGTATTTTCTTCGTGTAAGGCCCCACTTTCCTGGAACCGCTTAGATCGCTCCTCGTTGAAGGGGTGCAGCAGCCACCCATGAACTTCGCAAGCCTGTCGGGCTGCGCACGGTGTTCTGCGACCCGAGAAAACAGGAGTTCATCTCATGAAGAAGTACGTTGCCCTCGCGGCTTTGTTCGCATCCGTTTCGGCCGCCCCGGCCTCAGCTCAGATGGTCATGGACAGCCAGACCTATCGCATGATGGCGGCTCAATCGGATGCCTTCGAGATTGCCACGAGCCAGCTCGCCCTGGAGCGCTCCCGCAATCCTGTCGTTCGTCGCTATGCCCAGCAGATGATCCAGGATCATTCCATGACGAGCCAGGCGCTGAATGGCGGCCGTCAGGTCTATTCCGCGAATGGTGAGTTCATCGGCGGCTCCCTGAGCGGCACCCTGGCCGGCGCCGGCATTGGTGCTCTTGTTGGCGGCCCCGTGGGCGCAGCAGTCGGTGCCGGTATCGGTGCGACGGCCGGCGCGACGGCTGGCGCTGCCACGAGCGGCTCGCCCGGCACGGCTGGCGGAACGGCGACCGGCGCGCTGGCCGGTGCCGGCGTAGGCGCTCTGGTTGGCGGCCCGGTTGGCGCAGCGGTCGGCGCCGGCATCGGCGCGACCACTGGCTCGGCAGCGGGGGCTGCGGCCGACGTGCAGGCCACGGGTTCCGTGACCCCGATCCGTCTCGGCGTTCCGCTGCCTCCCGAGAAGATGGCCATGCTGAACCAGCTGGCTTCGACCTCCGGTCCGCAGTTCGACCGTCTCTACGGACAGGCGCAGCGCATGGGCCACCAGGAAGCTCTCGCCCTGCACACGAGCTATGCTCAGGCCGGTAACGATCCGTCCCTGCGCCAGTTCGCGGCCTCGGTGGTTCCGCATATCGAGCATCACCTTGAGGATTCCCGTCGCCTTCCCGGCGCGACCGCCCGTCGCCGTTAATCGGTTTCCAGCCTGACCTTATGGTGCGGCGGGTCCATTGGACCCGCCGTATCCTTATGAGGACAGCCCAGGAGAAAAGTTGGACCTTTTTCCCGGCTTGTGGTGCGGGCCGCACGGTGTAGGAAGAGACATCACACCTCATGTCTCGCGAGCTTCCATGGCCTACGTCATTCCTGCGCCTTCGACCCCTGCCCTCCCGGTTGCCGGGACGAAAGATCTCTTTCCGGTCCGCCGGGTCTATTGCGTCGGCCGCAACTATGCCGCCCATGCCCGGGAGATGGGCGGCGATCCGACCCGGGAGCCTCCCTTCTTCTTCATGAAGCCGGCCGATGCCCTCCAGCCGGTGGCCGAGGGCGTCACGGCTGATCACCCGTATCCGCCCAAGACCGGCAACTACCATTTCGAAATCGAGATGGTGGTGGCGCTGGCCAAGGGCGGCCGCGATATCCCCGTCGATCAGGCCCTCGACCATGTCTTCGGCTATGCGGTCGGTCTCGATATGACCCGCCGCGACCTGCAGGACGAGGCCAAGCAGCTTCGCCGCCCCTGGGAACTGGGCAAGTCGGCGGACCATTCCGGTCCGGTCGGGCCTATCCATCCGGTCTCCGCCGTCGGCCACCCGGCGAACGGCACCATCTCGCTGACCGTGGACGGCGCCAGCAAGCAGAAGGCCGACCTGTCGGACATGATCTGGTCGGTGGCCGAGCAGATCGCCTATCTGTCAACCTATTTCGAGCTTGCCCCCGGCGACGTGATCTTCTCCGGCACCCCCGAAGGGGTGGGCGCGGTGACGAAAGGTCAGACCATGGCCGGCGCCGTCGAGGGCCTGGGCGAAATCCGGCTACGGGTTGTGTAAGGCCTGCCCGCATCCCCTTGCCTTTTTTGCCGGATTGGCCGTTACTGCGTCACGGCGCGGTCCTCAGGGTCGCGGTAAGTTAGGCTCCGGCCAGAACGGAGCCATAAAACTAAGGGAACGACAATGAAATTCGTTAAGACCGTCGGCTTGGCTCTTCTCGGTTCGGCTCTTGCGATCGGCGGAGCGGCCGCTCAGGAGAAGACGGTAAAGATCGCCACGGAAGGCGCCTATGCCCCGTGGAACTTCACGGGCGCAGGCGGCAAGCTCGAAGGCTTCGAGATCGACCTCGCAAACGACCTGTGCGCGCGCATGAAGGTGAAGTGCGAGATCGTGGCCCAGGATTGGGACGGCATCATCCCGGCGCTGACCGCCAAGAAGTACGATGCCGTCATGGCCGGCATGAGCATCACCGAGGAACGCAAGAAGACCATCGATTTTGCTGGTCCCTATGCTAATTCCCCGAACGGCTTCCTCGTGGCGAAGAACTCGCCGTTGGCCAAGATGCCCGGCAAGGGCGAGGCCTTCAACCTCAGCACCCAGCAGGCAGCCGCCGAGAAGGCTATCGAGGCCTACAAGCCGCTTCTGAAGGGCAAGACCGTTGGTGTTCAGACCTCGACGATTCACTCCAGCTTTGCCGACAAGTACCTGAAGGGCACGGCTGAAGTCCGTGAGTACAAGACCACCGAGCAGCACGACCTCGATCTGGCTGCAGGCCGCATCGATGCCGTTCTCGCGGATGCAACGGCCATCATCGGCACCCTCGAGAAGCCCGAGTTCAACAAGGACTACACCTTGGCCGGCCCGTCCATTACCGGTGGCCTGCTCGGCGCCGGCGTCGGCGTCGGCCTGCGCAAGGGCGAGACCGAACTGAAGAAGAGCTTCGATGAGGCGATCCAGGCTGCGATCAAGGACGGCACGGTCAAGAAGCTGTCCGAGAAGTGGTTCAAGATCGACACGACTCCGCGCGTTTGATCTCTCGAGCATGTTATCGAAAGCGCGGCTTCGGCCGCGCTTTTTTGTATGGATCCGGACAAACTGCCACCGAAATTGCCAGCTTGGCTACCTTATTCAGCACGTTTAGGACTTGCACCGGCTTGGCTTTTGAATGTTAGCTTTCACACGCGGGATGGAAGGTCCGGCTCACCGGAGCCGCCTCTCACCTGACAAAGGGATCAGTCGAAACTGACCAGAGGGAAGACAATGAAGCTGTTCAAGGTTATCGGTCTCGGCCTGCTGGCCTCTGCTCTTGCGATTGGCGGAGCAGCCGCCCAGGAGAAGACGGTAAAGATCGCCACAGAGGGCGCCTATGCTCCCTGGAACTTCACGGGCGCCGGCGGCAAGCTCGAGGGCTATGAGATTGATCTCGCCAACGAGCTCTGCGGCCGCATGAAGGTGAAGTGCGAAATCGTGGCCCAGGACTGGGACGGCATCATTCCCGCCCTTCAGGCCAGGAAGTACGATGCGATCATGGCCGGCATGAACATCACCGACAAGCGCCTCGAGGTGATCAACTTCTCGCTCCCCTATGCCGCCACTCCGCATGGCTTCGGCGTCATGAAGGACTCGCCGCTCGCCAAGCTGGCAGGAACCGGCACGACGGTGAGCTTCGAGAAGGATCCCGAGGGCGCCAAGAAGGCCATCGAGGCCTGGAAGCCGATCCTGAAGGGCAAGACCGTTGGCGTGCAGGGCTCGACCGTGAACTCGCAGTTCCTGGAGCAGTACCTCAAGGATACGATCGAGATCCGCGAATACAAGACGACGGAGCAGCACGACCTCGACCTGACGGCTGGTCGCATCGATGCGATCTTCGCCGGGCACGGTGCCCTGAAGGCCACGCAGGAGAAACCCGAGTTCAAGGACATGGTGATCGCCGGAACAGGCATGCGCGGCGGTCTGCTCGGCCGCGGCGTCGCGGTCGGCATGCGCAAGGACGACGCGGACCTGAAGAAATCCTTCGACGAGGCGATTCAGGCTGCGATCAAGGACGGCACGATCAAGAAGCTGTCCGAGAAGTGGTTCAAGATCGACGCGACGCCGCAGGTCTGACGGCCTGTCGGAAACGTAATCCCGGGTCCTGCTACACGGACCCGGGATGATCTGGTCTAAGGCCGGAGGTTACAAATGCTGTCTCGCCCGCTGCTTTCCTTAGAGGGGAGACATATTCAAGAAAGTTACGACGCGTGCAGCAACTGAGCTATTTCGAGCTCGTCGGGTTTGGTCCCAATGGATGGGGATGGGCTCTCCTCACCGCCGCGGGAATGACGATCGCGGTCGCCATCTGCGGCTTTCTCGCGGGCTCCGTCGTCGGCACCCTGGTGGCCTGGGGCAAAATCGGCGGCAATCTCGTGGTCCGCAGCCTCGCCGATGGCTACACCACCGTCCTGCGCGGCATTCCTGATCTTCTCGTGATCTACCTGTTCTATTTCGGCGGAAGCGCGGCGCTCGGCGCCATCGGCAGCCTCTTCGGCGCCGACGGGTTCATCGGCGTGCCGGCCTTCGCAACCGGCGCCATGGCCATCGGCATCGTGTCCGGCGCCTATCAGGCCGAAGTCTTCCGCGGTGCCTACCAGGTCGTCAGCCGTGGCGAGCTTGAAGCTGCGCGCTCCGTCGGCATGCACCGCTGGCTCATGTTCCGCCGCATCATCGCCCCGCAGGTGCTGCGCTATGCCATTCCGGGCCTCGGCAACACGTGGCAGCTGGTTCTGAAGGAATCGGCGCTCATCTCCGTGACCGGCCTCGTCGAGCTGCTGCGGCAGTCGCACATCGCGGCCGGCTCCACGCGCCGACCGTTCGACTTCTATCTCACGGCAGCCGTGCTCTACCTGCTCATCACCTGGGTTTCGACCTACCTGTTCCAGCGCGCGGAAGCGCACTCGATGCGCGGCATGCGGAGGGCTTCCTGATGGACTTCGCTTTCATGCGGGACACCTTCCTGACGCTCATGGGCGGCGTGCCGCTGACCCTGAACCTCGCCTTCATGGCCGTGGGTCTTGGGGCCGTTCTCGCCATGATCCTGGCGCTCATGCGCATGTCGGGCATCAAGGTGCTCGACTGGCCGGCACAGGCTTACGTCTTCGTGTTTCGCGGCACGCCTCTGCTCGTGCAGATCTTCCTGATCTATTACGGCCTGGGGCAGTTCCGTCCCACCTTGCAGGAATGGGGCCTGTGGACCTTCTTCCGCGAGCCCTACTGGTGCGCGGTCTTCGCGTTGACGCTCAACACGGCGGCTTACGCCAGCGAGATCATCCGCGGCGGGCTGCAATCGGTTCCCTACAACCAGGTCGAGGCGGCGCGCGCCTGCGGCATGTCGGGCATTCTGCTCTTCCGCCGCGTCATCTTCCCCATCGCCGTCCGCCAAGCGCTTCCGGCCTACGGCAGCGAGATCATCCTGATGGTGAAGGCCACATCGCTTGCCTCGATCATCACCATGATGGAAGTGAC
This sequence comes from Microvirga sp. jy35, assembly GCF_056148915.1. NCBI lineage: Bacteria > Pseudomonadati > Pseudomonadota > Alphaproteobacteria > Hyphomicrobiales > Methylobacteriaceae > Microvirga > Microvirga sp. jy35. The sequence continues at coordinate 48,342 of NZ_JBWBEW010000005.1, forward strand.
AGGACTCGCCGCCAAACTGATTTCGCAGAGCTTCCGTGCGGTTGAGGTCTTCGTGGTCGCTGGTCTGATCTACCTCGTTCTGAACTTCATCATCACCCGCATCATCATGGCCATCGAATGGTGGCTCTCGCCTCACCTGCGCCGCCCACCGGCCGTGGAGCCGCGTCTGGAGGCCGCCCATGTCTAACGGAGTTGCATCCTTGTCGTCTCAACTTGCGTCTTCTGAAGCGGCCCCAGCCGTCTCCGTGCAGAATCTCCGCAAGAGCTTCGGATCGCTCGAGGTTCTCAAGGGCGTGTCGCTGAGCGCCAAGGAAGGCGACGTGATCTCGATCCTCGGCGCCTCCGGCTCCGGCAAGTCCACCATGCTCCGCTGCATCAACATGCTCGAGGTGCCGGATTCTGGCGAGATCAGCATCGCCGGCGAGATCATTGGCCTGAAGAAAAGCCGCAAGGGGATGGAGCCTGCCGATCAGCGCCAGGTGGACCGCATCCGCTCGCGGGTGGCCATGGTGTTCCAGAGCTTCAATCTGTGGTCTCACATGACAGTTCTGGAGAACGTGATCGAGGCGCCCGTTCATGTGCAGAAGCGCCCGAAGGCGGAATGCATTGCCGAGGCCGAAGAGCTGCTGGCGAAGGTCGGGATCGCCGACAAGCGCAATCAGTACCCGTCGCACCTCTCCGGCGGCCAGCAGCAGCGCGCCGCCATCGCCCGGGCGCTCGCCATGCACCCGAAGGTGATGCTCTTCGACGAGCCGACCTCGGCTCTCGATCCTGAACTCGTCGGCGAGGTGCTGCGCGTGATGCGCTCGCTCGCCGAGGAGGGCCGCACCATGCTGGTGGTGACGCACGAAATGGGCTTTGCCCGCGATGTGTCCAATCGGGTCGTATTCCTGCACAAGGGCGTGGTGGAGGAGGAGGGCGCACCGGCGGATGTGTTCGGCGCCCCGAAATCCGAGCGCTTCAAGCAGTTCATCTCAAGCCATCGCTGAGGCGTCGACCAAGACGAAATTCTCTCACGTCATGGCCGGGCTTGTCCCGGCCATCTCGATTGTCTAAAGCGCCGCAAGTTACACATCGAGATCACCGGCACAAGGCCGGTGATGACGAGGTATGGTTTGATACTCTAGTGTCTTTCGATCCGCCGGATTGGAGGCGGTCCGGACGACGATGTGGATGGGCCCGACATGCGAGAATCGCCCCGTGGCCCACGCCACTCTTCGACATATTGCTCACGTCGCGCGCTGCCGAAAAACAGGCCCAGCACGGCCGGAACGGCAAGAATGAGCAGCGACACCACGGCCCAAACGAAGACGATGGCCCCGAGGCCGAGACCTCGCAGGGCCGTCAACGCCCAGGAAAGCCACTCCACCGTCTCAGGATGGCCCGTGACGACGTCGGCATTGCGGGCAGCAACGCCGCCGAAGAAGTCCAGTAGCCCGTAAGCGCCCCAGGCGAACAGGGACCAGAGCGCCACGGCCATCCAAGCGACGATCCACAGCAGCCGTCTCATTCAGCGCTCCTCAATCCTGACCGCAGTCCCGTCGATCTCCTTCGGCCCGCGCTTGGGCGTGCCGAGATGCTCGTGGACGATCCGGAGGTTCCGCTCGTTGGCCTTGAAGTAGACGTCGAACAGGTCGCCTGCCAGCGGAATGGCACCGATGGCCGTGTCCATAGCGACGTTACCGATCATCCGGGCGATCTTCCAGCGCGGCAGGCCGAGTTGGCGGGCCTCCCAGATGATGTAGCTCGCGAGCGCTGCGGAAAGCGCATCACCGATACCCGGCACGAGGCCCAGCACCGCATCCAAGCCCACACGTCGGTTCAGGCCGGGAACCAGGAAGGCGCTGTCCAGCAACTTTGCAACCAGCGTGATGCGTGCGATCGCATCCTCCCGGCCCGGGCCGGCAGTCTTGATTGCATCGAAAACAGCACCACGGGCAGTGTTCATTCCACTCTCCAGCAGATCAAAGGTTTGATCGGTCCAATGGGCGAAATGTGTGTATCAGTTGCGGGAATCGCAAGTACAAGAGCTCTGTTATTTCAGAACTAACACTAAATTTCTGACACGCTGAAATCCTTGCAGGTTAAAGCTTTGACACCCACCAGAGTTGTTTGGCCTCTTCCTTAATGCCAACGCACCCTTGTCCAGTGCCAAGCTTCCTTTAGGTTGCCTTCCCTAACGCTATACGCGCAACCGTCAGTTATCTGACCAATAAAACAATGCCGATGGGAGGACCATTTCCACGGCACGATAATCTTGTAGGGGCTCAGAACGGGAGAACCCGATGAGCATCACCTGCCGAGTTCGCCACGCGTCCAGATTCTCTCTCGTGACCGGCGCGCTTCTGTTTGGGTTGTCGCCTTCCGCGCTCAAAGCTGGCGACGGTGAAGGAGGGCTTGTTCCGCCTGCTCAATATGTGAGCCTTCCATCCAATGACGAGATCAACAATCCCAGCACGACGGGCAGCCTGCCGAGTACGAGAACCCTCTCGGGTTTTTCCTCCCTGGTCTCGCAGGGAACAATCATGCTGCGAGCGAGCGCCCCGACCAATTGCGTGCCGGGCAATCTGCGCGAAGTCGTCGCCTCGGTTGCGGCAAAGTTCGGCCCCGTGAGCGTCGAATCCACCCATCGCAATCGTTCCCGCAACTGGCGCGCCGGCGGCGCGCGCCAGTCCCTTCACCTCTCCTGCCGGGCCATCGACTTCAGGGTTCGCACCCGCATACGCGGCGTCATGGCCTACCTGCGGTCTCACCCGCAGGTTGGGGGCCTAAAGATGTATCGGAACGGCATCATCCACATCGACAATGGAGAGCGCCGCTCCTGGTGAGTCTCCCTCTCGCTTCACATCCGCCATGAACACGGGGCTGCGGCCCACCCGCACGCAGCCCCGCGGCTTTTCCTGGCCCCTGGTCTCGAAGCGAAAACTATAAGACAATCACGGGATGTTCGAGACCTTCACCAACCGTCGTATCGAAACATCCGAAGCCGTCATCAACCTGCGTGTCGGCGGCAAAGGTCCGCCCGTGCTCCTGCTGCATGGACACCCGCAGACCCACGTCATGTGGCACAAGGTGGCGCCGCAGCTTGCCGAAAGCTACACGGTCGTGTGCGCCGACCTGCGCGGCTATGGCGACAGCTCCAAGCCTCCGACAAACGAGGAGCATGAGCCCTACTCCAAGCGCGCCATGGCGCGCGACCAGGTGGAGGTGATGCAGGCCCTCGGGTTCGAGCGCTTTGCCGTCGTCGGTCACGACCGCGGCGGGCGCTGTGCCTACCGCATGGCGCTCGATCATCCTGAGCGGATTATGGCGCTGTCGGTCTTGGATATCATCCCAACGGCAGAGCACTTCCAGCGCACGGACATGGCCTTCGCCATGGGCTACTGGCACTGGTTCTTCCTCGCGCAGCCTCACCCATTGCCGGAGCGACTGATCGCGTCGGATCCCGATGCCATCTATCTTCGCCGCGGGCGCTCGATGTTCGATGAAGAAGCACTTGCAGAATACCGCCGCTGCTTCACCAACCCGGAGACGATCCACGCCATGTGCGAGGATTATCGCGCGGGCGCGACGATCGACATGCGTCTCGATGAAGAAGACCGGAAGGCGGGGCGACGGATCATGTGCCCGGTGCAGGCCCTCTGGGGTCGCAGGAACGGGCTCGATCAATGGTATGACGTGCTGGCCGTCTGGCGCGACTGGGCCGATCATGTGGAGGGCCACGCAATCGATTGCGGCCACTATCTCGCCGAGGAAGCGCCCCATGACACGCTGGCGGCCTTGCTGCCCTTCATCGCCAAAGCTTTCGGGCGCTGAAAGAGGCAGCGCCCACTCAGTTTCAGGGAGCAGCGAACGGCGCGATCTTGACGCCGTTTGCCTCCAGCTTCGCGCGGACCGTCCGAGCCATGGCCACTGCGCTCGGCTCGTCGCCGTGCACGCAGATCGTATCGATCTCGACCGGAATGCGTTTGCCTGAAACAGTCGTGATCGCGCGGTCCTGAACTGCGCGCAGGATGCGCTCGGCCGCGAACTCCGCATCGTGCAGGACTGAGCCGGGCTTCTTCCTGCTGGTGAGCGTGCCGTTATCCTCATAGGTGCGGTCGGCAAAGATCTCGCGCACGACCGGAATGCCGACGCTATGGGACGCCTTCTCCATCAGAAGGCCCGGCATGCACATGTTGACGAGGCTCGCATCGACGCCCTTGATGGCACGGGCGATCGCGAGAGCGAGATCCTCGTCCTCGTTGGCCATGTTGTTGAGTGCCCCGTGCACCTTCACGTAGGTGACCTTATGCCCGGCAAGCGAGGCAACGGCCTGCATGGCGCCGATCTGATAGGCAATCATGTGTTCGATTTCGGCAGCGGAATTGCCGCGGATCATGCGGCGACCGAAGCCGTGCAGGTCGTTGAAGCCCGGATGAGCCCCGATGGCCACGCCCTTCCGTTTTGCGATCTCCGCCGTGCGGAACATGATGGACGGATCGCCCGCATGGAACCCGCAGGCGATGTTGGCGGACGAGACGATGTCGAGCATCGCCTCGTCGTCCCCCATCGGCCAGGGACCGAAGCCTTCACCCATGTCGCAGTTGAGGTCGATGATCATGTCCGTCACACCAATACAGGTTTCGCCGCTTGTTCGCCCACGTGGAAGATGCGCTTGTAGCGCTCGACCTCCGCTTTCGGCCCCATGGCTTTGGTCGGATTATCGGAGAGCTTCACCGTCGGCCGGCCATCAGCCGAGATGACCTTGCAGACGATGGAGATCGGATCGAGCTTTCCCTCAGGAGCCAGCCCGCGGAAATCGTTCGTGAGAAGCGTGCCCCAGCCGTAGCCGATGCGCATGCGGCCGCGGAAATGCCGGTGGATTCGCTCGATCACGTCCACGTCGAGCCCGTCCGAGAAGATCGCGAGCTTCTCGCGCGGGTTCTGCCCGCGCTGGCGCCACCATTCGATCGCCTCCTCGCCGCCCTCGATAGGATCCTTGGAATCGACGCGGATGCCTGTCCAGGCAGGCACCCATTCGGGCGCGTTCTGCAGGAAATTCGTGGTGCCGTAGGTATCGGGCAGGATGACGAGCAGGTTGCCCTCGTAATCCTCCTGCCAGTCGGACAAGACGTTGTAAGGAGACCGAGCGAGTTCCTCGTCGGATTTGGCCAGAGCCGCATAGACCATGGGAAGCTCATGGGCGTTGGTGCCCACAGCCTCCACCTCCTGGCGCAGGGCGACCAGGCAATTGGACGTTCCGAGGAAGGACGATCCAAGCCCCTCCATCATGGCCTGCACGCACCAATCCTGCCAGAGAAAACCGTGGCGGCGACGTGTGCCGAAATCGGCGATGGAGAGGTCCGGCAGCGCCTTGAGCCGCTCGATCTTCTCCCAGACCCGGGTCATGGCGCGGGCATAGAGCACCTGAAGCTCGAACTTGCCCATTCCCCTGAGGACCCCTCGCGAGCGCAGCTCATTGAGGATCGCAAGCGCCGGGATCTCCCACATGGTGGTCTCGATCCACGGCCCATGGAAGGTCAGGACGTATTGGCCGTCCTCCTTCTCCAGCAGGTATTCCGGAAAGCGGAAGGTCTCGAGCCAGTCCATGAACTCCGGCGAGAACATCTGCCGCTTGCCGTAGAAGGTGTTGCCCCGCAGCCAGGTGGACTCGCCCCGGGTCAGGCGCAGGCTGCGCACATGATCGAGCTGCTCGCGCAGTTCGCCGGCATCGATGATGTCGGCCAGGCGGATACGGGTGGTCCGGTTGTGGATGCCGAACGTCACCTGCACGTCGCGATGACGGCGAAAGATCGTCTGCGCCATCAGCAGTTTGTAGAAATCCGTATCCAGAACCGACCGGACGATCGGGTCGATCTTCCAGGTATGATTGTAGACGCGGGTTGCGATGTCCGCCATCGCCTGCTCCTTGCCGCTCGCGGGAGGCAGGACAATAGCGAAGGGCCGCCCATGATGAAAGGGTGCCCAGCCTTGAGAAAGGGAGCGGCCACAGCTTAAGGCGGCAGGACGTCGACCTGGATCGAGGCGTAATAGGCCGCCACGTCGGCGATGTCCTCGTCCGACAGGTCCTTTGCTACAATGTTCATCGACTCGTTCCTGCGCTCGCCTGACTTGTAGGCCGTGAGACTTCTGACGAGATAGCCCTCGATCTGGCCGGCAAGATTGGGCGACTCGGGATTCTTCGAGAGACCGTCAATCCCATGACAGGCTTGGCATGTAGTGAGTTTCTGGCGCCCTGCCCTGGCATCGCCGGCCTGTGCGCCAACAAGCCCGAATGCCGTCAGAAACGCTCCGAACCCTACCAGGACAATGCAGAACTTCATGATGATCTCTCCGGGCAGAACAGGCGCGCCCATGGGCGCGCCTGTGAAAAAAGCCTCATCGACCTTCGTAGGAGATCCGGTAGAGGGCACCGGCAGTGTCATCCGAGACGAGAAGGGACCCGTCCGGCAGCATGGCCACGTCCACAGGCCTGCCGAGATACTCGCCGTTCTCCGTGAGCCACCCTTCCGCGAAGACCTGCGGCTTGTCTGCCGTGCCGTCCTGCTTGATCGGGGTGAACATCACCCGGGCGCCGATCGGCTTGGTTCGATTCCAGGAGCCGTGCTGGGCCGAGAAGATGCCGCCCTGGTAGGTCTGCGGGAACATGCGCCCCGTGTAGAACATCATGCCAAGATCGGCCGCATGAGGGTCCATCTCGGCCTGCGGACCGACAACGCCTGACGGGATCTGGTCGTCCTTGTACTCGACCGTACGGACCGTGCCGCCGCCATAGTAGGGGAAGCCGAAATTCTGCCCCTGGCTTGCGATCCGATTGATCTCGCCGGGAGGCTGATCGTCACCCATGCCGTCGACCTGGTTGTCGGTGAACCACAGGGTCTTGTCGCCCGGGTTGAAATCCATGCCGACGGAGTTGCGAATGCCCGTCGCGTAGACTTCGCGGTTCTTTCCATCCTGATCCATGCGGATGATGCCGCCGATTCCGGTGCGCCTGAAGAGATCGATCTTGTCCTTCGCCGGCACGTTGAAGGGCTGGCCAAGGGCAACATAAAGCTTGTTGTCCGGACCGATCCGGCAGACGCGCGCCGTGTGATTGAAGCTTTCCTCGGAGGGTGGGATCAGATCTCCCTGCTTTGCGACCACGAAGGCGGCGACATCCGCTCCCTCATAGAAGAATTCCGCAGCCGGGAACTGCAGAACGCGGTTCTGCTCGACCACGTAGAGCATGCCGTCGCGGGAGAAGCAGACACCGTTCGGGATCTTGAAAGCGACGGAAGGCGCGAATTGCTTCACTTCGTCCGCAACGCGGTCCTTGTCACGATCCGTCACCACGTAAACATTGTTCTTCCTCGTGCCGACGAAGACCACGCCGGCATTGGGCCCAACGGCCATGTGCCGTGCATCAGGCACGACCGCATACAGTTCGATCTTGAAGCCGGCCGGGAGTTGGATCCTTTCGAGATTGCGGCGGAGCGCATCCGCGCGGCGCCCTTCCTGAGCAATGGGCCTGGGCTCTTCAGTTCCCGTGCTTTGGAAGGATAACAGCTTCTCAAGGTTGCTCGCCGATGGCTGAGCGGAAGGTTGGGCAAGACTCGCAGACGCAAGAGCAACAATGGAACCAGCAGCAAGCAGGATGGATTTCATCGTTTCCTCCCAAGGAAGCCCCCTGCAGTTTGTTGTTATGTGCGTGAAGCGGATTGTCCCCGCCTCTGACTTTTTCCGATCATACCTAAGCTTCTGCCGTAGAGGTAGACACAATGAAGACAAAGAAAAGGGGTCGCAAAGCGACCCCGATTACTCTGCCGGAAAGTTATGAGTTCAACTTAAATTGACTTTCGCCTGATCGCCCGGCTTCGGCGACTCGCCCGTCACGACAGCCTTCGCATAGCCGTAGAGATGCACCAGGGTCGAGGACGGGCTGTCCCAGTATTCACCCTTCGCAGGATGAACGCGGATCAGCGCGATCTGCGGGTCGTCCGTGCCCTTCGGGAACCAAGCACGCAGGGGCTCGGACCACTTCTCCTCGATCGTCGCCTTGTCGCGCACGATCTCCGCCTTGCCGGATACCGAGACATAGGTCTGGCTGCTCGGGTCGCTGTAGGCCAGGTTGACGTCGTTGTCTCGGGAAATCTCCTTCATCTTGGGAGACTGGATCTGGGTGAAGAACCAGAGGTCACCATGCTCGTCCGCATCCTGGCTGTGCATGGGCCGGCTGTGCAGGGTGCCGTCGGTGTCGACGGTGGTCATCATGGCGATCTTCACGTCCTTGATCAGATCGTAAAGCTTCGCAGCATGCGGATCGTTATGGCCGTGCTGGTGCATTCTCATCTCCTCGATTGATGTCGTACGCCCGGGAGGTGATCAGCGAAGGCAGCCACTCGGCCGGTTGTGCCGGCTCCCGAGGAATCGGGTGAACAACGGACAAGGTGAGGTTTGGTTCGGAATACCGCATCTTCTCTGCGGGAAAGCCTTAACGAAGCGCCCGACAGCCTATAGATGTCATGAAGACCGCGCCTTGAAAGGCCCAGGAGATGACGAAGTGGCGATCACCCGTGAGCACGTGCTGCAGGCCCTGTCGACTGTTCCGGTCGACACGAGCGGAACCGACCTCGTAGCATCGGGACGCCTGTCCGACGTCGTCGTGGACGATGCCGGGCGGGTCATGTTTTCCATCAACATCGATCCGTCCGAAGCCGCCAATATGGAGCGTGTGCGCCAGACCGCGGTGACGGCCGTTCAGGGCCTGCCGGCGGTCAAAGGAGTTTTTGCCAGCCTCACGGCCGACCGGCCGGCCGGCTCGAGCGCCGCATCGTCAGGTTCAGGGGCGCCCCAGCGCCCCCGTTCGGCCGCCCAGCCCAAGAACCAGCGCATTCCCGGCGTGCAGCACGTGATCGCCGTGGCATCGGGAAAAGGCGGCGTCGGCAAGTCCACCACCGCCTGCAACCTTGCTCTCGGCCTGAAGGCCCTCGGCCTGAGAGTCGGCCTGCTCGACGCGGACATCTATGGTCCTTCCGTACCGAAGCTGCTCGGGATTCATGGCAAGCCGCGCCTGCTGGAGAACCGCATTCTGGAGCCCATGGAAGCCTACGGGATCAAGGTCATGTCCATCGGGTTCCTGGTGGAGGAAGAAGCCGCCATGATCTGGCGCGGCCCGATGGTGATGTCGGCCATCACCCAGATGCTGCGTGAAGTCGCCTGGGGCGATCTCGACGTGCTCGTGGTCGACATGCCGCCCGGCACGGGCGATGCCCAGCTCACCATGGCGCAAGCGACGCCTCTGGCCGGTGCCGTGATCGTCTCCACGCCCCAGGACCTCGCCCTCATCGACGCCCGGCGCGGGGTATCCATGTTCAAGCGGGTGGAGATCCCCATCCTGGGGATCGTCGAGAACATGGCGACCTTCGTCTGCCCCCATTGCGGACAGAGTTCGCACATTTTCGGCCATGGGGGAGCACGGGACGAGGCGGTGCGTCTCGGCGTGCCATTCATCGGCGAAGTTCCACTCAACATGACGATCCGTGAGCTGTCGGATTCTGGCCGTCCCGTCGTCGTTGCAGATCCGGAAGGCCCCCATGCCCGGATCTACAGGGACATGGCGCAACAGGTCTGGGGTACTCTTTCGGGCGGTGCTGCCGCACGCCCTGCCCCGCGCATCATCATCGAGTGAGGGCCCGGCTTGAGCCTGCCTCCGCAGACCCTTGGCGTGATCCTGGCCGGGGGGCTCTCACGGCGCATGGGCGGCAATGACAAGGCTCTTCTGCCTCTTGGGGGGCGAAGCTTGCTGGAGCGCATCGCCGAACGCCTTGCCCCGCAATGCGACAGCATGATCCTCAACGCCAACGGCGATCCTGCCAGATTCAGTAGAATGCAGCACCCGGTCGTTCCGGACTCCGTCGCGGATCATCCAGGCCCGCTGGCCGGACTTCTGGCAGCCCTCGAGTGGAGCGCCGCTCACCGGCCGGACATCGCCTGGGTGGTGAGCGCACCGGCCGACACGCCCTTCCTGCCGAAGGATCTGGTGCAGCGTCTGCACGAGGCATGCCGCGCAACCCGAAAGCCCATCGCTTGTGCCGCATCGGGTTCTCAGGCCCACTTCGCGGTGGGGCTCTGGCCCGTTTCGCTGCGGCACGATCTGCGGCAGGCTCTCGTCGAAAAGCGTATACGCAGCATCAGAGACTGGATCGCCCGCCATGACCATGCCGAGGTTCTCTGGCCGGTCGAGCCAGTCGACCCCTTCTTCAACATCAACACGCCGGAGGATCTGGCTCATGCAGAGACCCTGGCCCATCAGGAGAGGCTGAATGACGGAACTTGATCTGTCTGGCCTGAAGTGCCCCTTACCGGTCCTGCGGACGCGCAAAGCCCTTCATTCCCTGCAGCCGGGCGATGTGCTGAAGGTCATCTGCACGGATCCCTTGGCCGGTATCGATGTCCCGAACCTGATTCGGGAAACCGGCGACATTCTGGAGGATCAGCGCCAGGACAAAGCCACGATCAGCTTCGTGATCCGCAAGGCCGACATACCGGCATGAAAAGGCCCGGTTCAACCGGGCCTTTTTCCATCACGTTTCCTGCGGATCAGGTGTCTTTGCGGAGCGAGTCTTTGATCCCACCAACGGTGTTCTGGATCTTGCCCTCGGCCTTATCCATCTTGCCTTCTGTTTCCATCTTCGTGTCGCCCAGGGCTTTGCCAAGCCCTTCCTTCACCCGACCCTTGATGTTCTTCATGCTGCCTTCGCTGCGATCGCGATCCATGTTTCTCTCCTATAGAACTATCTGGGAGGAAAACGCTCAAGGAAGCCATCGGTTGCGGCAATGACTGCAGCCCTCATCAATAAATGTTGAGCAATCCTCAACAATATTGTCCCTTCTGGAGGAAAATGATCCGAAGAGAACCACATCAACCCTATGTATAGCACTGATCGAAACCCAATGTATGTCAATGTCGTCATCGGATTTGCTTCAAAACTGACGCTTTGAGAGATCCGATTATCTTTCCCTGTTTCGCTGCGCTTATCTCAAGCTTTCGTTGTTTCAGGGATGGACAAGAGGCATTCACGCGCTAGTTCGGACCGAACCCGCCTCAAATGTTATAAAGTTGTAGGTATGCGTTCGTGTCTGCCGCCCGTCCACCCAAGTCTTCTTCCAAGTCCTCCCGCCACTCCGCGACGCGCACGGCAGCTCGCAGGACGGCTGTCCCTATGGACCGCATGGCATTGCTGACCCATCAGCTCAGAACGCCCCTCTCGACGATCAATGCCCTGGCTCAAGGCCTGATCCGGCGAGCCGACCGGCTGAGCACCCAAGACATTCAGGTCAAGGCCGAGAAAATCTGGCGGGCGAGCCTGCGGCTCGATGAACTGATCGAAACAATCCTGTCCTACACCCGCGCCAGCGCCGGCGGCATCATGCTCAACCCGAGCGAGTTCCATCTGGCGGAACTCATCAAACGGGTCTGTCGAGAGCAGGGAGGCCAGGAACCCGACCGCCCCTTTCATCTCGATCTCAAGGAGTTGCCCGAGATCGTCATCGGCGATCCCGTTCTGCTGGAACAGGCGCTCGTTATCGTCGTCTCGAACGCCATGAAATACTCCCGCCTTGACCAGTCGATCGACATTACGGCGGAGGGGGAGCAAGGCATGATCAGGATCACGGTCAAGGATCGTGGCATCGGCATCTCGGAGCGGGATCTGCCTTTCGTTCTGCAGCCGTTCTTTCGCGGACGGAACGCCAGGAGACTGCCCGGCACAGGCCTGGGCTTGAGCCTCGCCTGGTACATCCTCAAGCTCCATGGTGGAGACCTCGAGGTGGAGAGCCGCGAGAAGCGCGGCACCACGGTCACCCTGATCGTGCCCGAAACGAATACGACCGGGCTCAGCTACTCCATCTGAAGAATCCAGGCCGATCGCTCACGGGCGGATGAGAATGCAGCGGAAGTCGTTCACGTTGGTGAGGGTCGGTCCCGTGACGACGAGCCTGTCGAGTTGCGCGAACGCCGTGTAGGCGTCGTTCGTCTCCAAGTGGGCGACGAGGTCGATCCCGTTTGCACGGGCGGCTTCAAGCAAGCTGCCATCGCACCAGGCACCGGCATTGTCCTCCGAACCGTCGATGCCGTCGGTATCGCACGCGATGGCGGCGACACGATCCTCGCCCCCGAGGGAAAGCGCCAGGGACAGGAGGAACTCGGCGTTGCGCCCGCCACGCCCTTGGCCGCGGACCGTCACGGTGGTCTCCCCTCCTGACAGCAGGACGCAGGGCGCTCGGGCAGGCTCCCCGTGCATCAGTGCGGAATGTGCAATACCGGCCATGACGCGTCCGACCTCGCGGGCCTCTCCTTCCAGCGCATCGCCGAGAACGAGAGCGTTCAAGCCGAGCTCGCGCGCCTTGGCGGCCGCCGCATCGAGGGCCATCTTAGGTGTCGCCAGCATATGGACGGCGCCACCCGCTACAGGCTCCGTGATGGCATTCGACCGAATGGCCTGCATGATGTGGCTGGGCACATCGATGCCGTATCGGCGCAGGATCGCGAGGGCAGCCTCCGGATCGATCCTCTCGGGGATCGTCGGACCCGAACCGATGCTTGCAGGATCGTCCCCCGGCACATCGGAAATCAGGTAGGTCACGAGCTGTGCCCTGCCCGCTGCCGCCGCAAGCCTGCCGCCCTTGATGGCCGACAGGGACTTGCGCACGAGGTTCATCTCGCCGATGGGCGCGCCGGATTTAAGCAGGGCGCGATTCAGGGCCTGCTTGTCGGCCAGCGTCACGCCCTCCGCCGGCAGCGACAGGAGCGCCGAGGCCCCGCCCGACATCAAACAGACGACGAGATCGTCCGGCCCTGCTTCCTGCGCCAAGGCCAGGATCCGCCGGGCTGCCCGCAGGCCGGCCTCGTCGGGAACCGGATGGGCTGCCTCCACGATTTCGACCGATCGCGTCGGCACGGCATGCCCGTAACGGGTGACCACAAGCCCCTCGCAGGTGCCGCCGGCGCGAGCCCAGGCCTCCTCGAAGGCTGCTGCCATGCGGGCCGAGGCCTTGCCGGCCCCAAGGACGATGGTCCGCCCCTTCGGCTTTTCCGGCAGGCGATCATCGAACTTTCCATCGGGCAGCGCCGCTTTCAGGGCCGCCTCGAACAGGGTGTGAAGGATTTCATGATCATTCGGCATGGCGCAACTCTACGTCAGAAATCCCGCCCGTGAAGCCTGCCGCGCCGTCGAAAGAAAAAGCCCGGCTGAGCCGGGCTTCTTGCGGTCACAGGCCTGCGAGGTTGATGTATTTGATCTCCAGGAAGCCCTCGATGCCGTACTTGGAGCCCTCGCGGCCCAACCCCGACTGCTTCACGCCGCCGAACGGCGCCATCTCGTTGGCCAGCGCCGGCGTGTTCACCCCGACCATGCCGCTCTCCAGCGCCTCGGCCACCCGCCACACCCGGGCCATGTCGCGGGCGTAGAAGTACGACGCCAGCCCATACTCCGAGTCGTTGGCCATCCCGATCACCTCCGCCTCGTCCTTGAAGCTGATGATCGGCGCCAGCGGCGCAAACGTCTCCTCCTTCGTGACCTTCATCGCCTGCGTGACGCCTGTCACCACCGTGGGCTCGAAGAACGTGCCGCCCAGGCTTGAGCGGCTCCCGCCCACCAGCAGCCGGCCGCCCTTCTCCAGCACGTCGGCCACATGCTCCTCCATCTTGGCCACGGCGCGATCGTCGATCAGCGGCCCCATGACCACGCCTGCCTCCGTCCCGCGCCCGAGCCTCAGGCCCTTGGCCTTCTCGGCCAGCTTTGCGGCAAAGGCCTCGACCACGCTCTCCTGCACGTAGATCCGGTTGGCGCACACGCAGGTCTGCCCCGCATTGCGGAACTTGGACAGCATCGCGCCCTCCACGGCCGCATCCAGATCCGCGTCGTCGAACACGATGAAGGGCGCATTGCCGCCGAGTTCCAGCGACAGGCGCTTGATGGTGTTGCCCGCCTCACGCATCAGCCAGCGGCCCACATTGGTCGAGCCGGTGAACGTGATCTTGGCCACCTTCGGGTTGTGGCAGAACTCCTCGCCGATGGGCTTGGCATCGTTGGTGGTGACCACCGAGAAGGCGCCCTTGGGTACCCCTGCCCGTTCGGCCAGCACGGCCAAGGCGAGAGCGGAGAGCGGGGTTTGCGCCGCGGGCTTGAGCACCATGGTACAGCCGGCCGCCAGCGCCGGTCCCACTTTGCGGGTGATCATGCCATTGGGAAAGTTCCAGGGGGTGATGGCCGCGCACACGCCCACAGGCTGCTTGAGCACCACGATGCGCTGGCTGGGATGAGCCCCGGGGATGACGTCGCCGTCGATGCGCTTGGCCTCTTCGGCAAACCACTCGATGTAGGCGGCGTTCGAGATCACCTCGCCCTTGGCCTCGGCCAGCGGCTTGCCCTGCTCGGTGGTGAGGATCAGGGCGAGATCGTCGGCGTTGGCGATGATCAGGTCGTACCAGCGGCGCAGGATGGCGCTGCGCTCCTTGGCGGTGCGCCGGCCCCAATCCTTCTGCACCGCATGCGCCGTGTCGATGGCCTGCCGGGCGGCGTCCACACCGAGATCGGGCAGTTCGCGGATGAGCGCCCCGTCGAAGGGGTCGGTGACGGCAAAGGTGCGCCCGTCCGGGGCTGCCACCCATTCGCCCGCCACATAGGCGCGGTCCACCAGCAAGGACGGATCCTGCAACTCCAGAACACGACGATCCACAGGTTTAGCATGGGCGGTCATAACAGCGCTCCAAATCTCGTGACGGCGGCGAAGAAAAGCTGGGAGTGATATAAGGGCCATCCTCGAGGTTGTGAACCGCAGGAGATGCCGAGGTGGGTTGTCTGTGGAGCAGTGAAGCGGCCGTAACCATGGTGCTCGATGCCTGAATTTAAGGCAGAAAATCAAAGGCCTCTGCGACTTAAGGATGACCGCCCTTCGCATTGATCGGGACCGAAGTGTCTGTACTTTTCTGACCATCGCCCGCATGCCTTCAGGCTGCGGCTCCAGCAGGGGCAGGATCAATCTGCCTTAAGAATAAAGGGAAGGAACCCGATGCGCATCCTCAACAAGCTTCTGTTTGCCCTCAGCTGCACCGCCCTGGCCTCATCGGCCTATGCACAGCAGGCGTCCGACGGTGTGGTCAAGATCGGCATCCTCAACGACCAGTCCGGCGTCTATGCCGATTTCGGCGGCAAGTCCTCGGTGGAAGCCGCCCGTATGGCGGTGCAGGATTACGGCGGCAAGGTTCTCGGCGTTCCGGTCGAGATCGTGAGCGCCGACCACCAGAACAAGCCTGACGTTGCCGCCAGCGTTGCCCGGCAATGGTACGACACCGAAAAAGTCGATGCCATCATGGAGCTGACGACCTCCTCCGTGGCACTGGCCGTTCAGGGTCTCTCCAAGGAGAAGAAGAAGATCACCATGACGACCGGTGCGGCGACGACCGACCTCACCGGCAAGCAGTGCTCTCCTTATGGCTTCCACTGGGCCTATGACACCCATGCGCTTGCGGTGGGCACCGGCGGCGCGCTGGTGGAGAACGGCGGCAACAAGTGGTTCTTCCTCACGGCCGATTATGCCTTCGGCTACTCCCTCGAGGACCAGACTTCGAAGTTCGTGAAGTCGAAGGGCGGCCAGGTGGTCGGCGCCGTCCGCCATCCGCTGGCGGCAAGCGATTATTCGTCCTTCCTGCTCCAGGCACAGAGCTCCGGCGCCAATGTCATCGGCATGGCCAATGCGGGCCTCGACACCGCCAATGCCATCAAGCAGGCGGCCGAATTCGGCATCACCCAGGGCGGCACGCGCCTCGCGGCGCTTCTCTTCACGCTGGCCGAGGTGAAGGGCTTAGGGCTCAAGGCCGCGCAGGGCCTGACTCTCACGGAGGGCTGGTACTGGGATCAGAGCGACGAGAACCGTGCCTTCGCGAAGAAGTTCATGGACAAGACCGGCCGCATGCCGAACATGATCCATATGGGCACGTATTCCGCCGTGACGCAGTACCTCAAGGCGATCGAGAAGGCCGGCACGGATGCGACCGAACCCGTTGCCAAGCTCCTGCACGAGATGCCCGTTCAGGACGTCTTCGCCAAGAACGGCAAGGTGCTGCCGAACGGCCGCATGGTCTACGACATGTATCTCTTCCAGGTGAAGAAGCCGGAGGAGAGCAAGAGTGAGTGGGACATGTACAAGCAGCTCGCCAAGATCCCTGGCGACACCGCTTACATGAAGGTTGCCGACAGCGGCTGCCAGGTCACGCAGTAAATGCCTTGAACGAGGCGGGGCAGCGTTGATGCTGCCCCGCCTCTCTTGCTGTCTGGCGATAGCTGGCATCGCGCATCATGCCTGAACCAACCATCGCCCTATCCAGAAAGTATCGGCCGAACCCTATGGTCAGTACGCAACCCATCCTCAATGCCACCGGGCTCACCATGGAGTTTCGTGGCTTCGTGGCCGTGAACAACGTGACGCTGTCCGTCAACGAGGGCACGATCCATGCCCTGATCGGTCCCAATGGCGCGGGCAAGACGACGGTCTTCAACCTTCTCACCAAGTTTCTCACGCCGACCCGCGGGCAGATCACCTTCAAGGGCGCGGACATCACCCGACTGAAGGCAGCCGAGGTCGCCCGCCTGGGGCTCGTGCGTTCATTCCAGATTTCGGCGGTGTTTCCCCACCTGACCGTGCTCGATAATGTGCGCGTCGCTCTGCAGCGCCCATCGGGACTTGCGACGCAGTTCTGGCGCTCGTCCAGCGCCCTCTCAGCCCTCGATGAGCGGGCCATGGAGCTGATCGATGCGGTCAATCTCTCCTCCTACAGGGATCTGACGGCGTCCGAACTGTCCTATGGCCGCAAGCGGGCGCTCGAGATCGCAACGACGCTGGCGCTCGACCCGGCCATGCTGCTGCTCGACGAGCCCATGGCCGGCATGGGCCACGAGGATATCGGCCGCATTTCCGACCTGATCCGGCGCATTGCCAAGAACCGCACCGTGCTGATGGTCGAGCACAACCTGAACGTCGTCGCCGATCTCTGCGACCGCGTCACCGTTTTGGCCCGCGGCGAGATCCTCTCCGACGGGTCCTACGACAAAGTCAGCCAGGATCCGCGGGTGCGCGAAGCCTATATGGGAACCGAGCATGAGTAGCGCCCCTCTCCTGGAAGTTCGCGGGCTCAACGCCTGGTACGGCGAAAGTCACGTCCTGCATGGGGTCGATCTCGACATCCGCGAGGGCGAGACCGTCACGCTGCTCGGCCGCAACGGTGCCGGCAAGACCACGACCCTGCGCGCGATCATGGGCATCCTGCGCCGCCGCGAGGGCGTGATCCGTCTGCGCGGCAAGGATCTCCTGAGTCTGCCTCTGCACAGGGTTGCCCAGTCCGGCATCGGCTACGTACCTGAGGAACGGGGGATCTTCGCGAGCCTCACCGTTTCCGAGAACCTGCTCCTTCCGCCGACAGTTTCGGAGGGCGGCATGAGCGAGGAGGAGATCTACACCCTCTTCCCCAATCTCCATGAACGGCGCTCCAGCCAGGGCACGAAGCTGTCGGGCGGCGAGCAGCAGATGCTCGCCATTGCACGCGTCCTGCGCACGGGCGCGAAGGTCATTCTCCTCGACGAGCCGACGGAGGGCCTGGCTCCCGTGATCGTCCAGCGCATCGGCGACGTGCTGGTTGCGCTCAAGAAACGCGGCATGACGATCCTTCTGGTCGAGCAGAATTTCCGCTTCGCCAAGAAGGTGGCGGACCGCTTTTACCTCATGGAGGATGGGCGTATGGTGAACTCGTTCCCAGGGCACGAACTCGATGCGCGCATGGACGAGCTTCACGAAGTTCTTGGGGTGTAGAGCATCATGAATACCATCTTCGGCATTCCCACCCCGGCCCTCTATGGTCAGATCCTCATAGGCCTGATCAACGGCTCCTTCTATGCCATGCTGAGCCTTGGCCTGGCGGTGATCTTCGGCCTGCTGCGGGTCATCAACTTCGCCCATGGCGCGCAGTACATGCTCGGCGCCTTCGCGGCCTACCTGCTCTTGAACTGGCTCGGCATCAACTACTGGCTGGCTCTCGTTCTGGCTCCCCTGGTCGTCGGCGTGATCGCCGTCATCATCGAGCGCACCATGTTGAGCCGGCTCTATGGCATCGACCATCTGTATGGCCTTCTCCTGACCTTCGGCCTCGCGCTCATTCTCGAAGGCGCATTCCGCTACTGGTTCGGGGCGGCCGGCCAGCCCTATGCTGCCCCATCGCAGCTGACGGGCGCCGTCAACCTGGGCTTCATGTTCATGCCGATCTACCGCGGCTGGGTGGTCATCGCCTCCCTCGTGGTCTGCATCGGCACCTGGCTTCTCATCGAGATGACCCGGCTCGGCGCCTATCTTCGTGCCGCGACCGAGAATGCCACGCTCGTTCAGGCTTTCGGCGTTAATGTGCCGCTGCTTCTGACCCTCACCTACGGCCTGGGAGCCGCGCTCGCGGCCCTGGCCGGCGTGCTGGCAGCGCCGATCTATCAGGTGAGCCCGCTCATGGGCTCGAACCTCATCATCATCGTGTTTGCCGTGGTGGTGGTCGGCGGCATGGGCTCGATCCTGGGTGCCATCGTGACGGGCTATGTGCTCGGCGTTCTCGAAGGCCTTACCAAGGTGTTCTATCCGGAAGCCTCAAGCATCGTCATCTTCGTAGTTATGGCCATCGTTCTGCTCGTCAGGCCGGCGGGTCTCTTCGGGCGGGAGGAGTAGTATCATGGCTGTCGGAACCGAATATCTCGCAGAGCAGCCGAAGCTGCGCACCTCCGCCATCGTGATGGGCGCGGTCGCCATCGCGGCGCTCGTGGCTGCACCGTTCTTCTTCTATCCCGTGCTCCTGATGAGCATCCTCTGCTTCGCGCTCTTTGCCTGCGCGTTCAACCTGCTCATCGGCTATGTGGGCCTGCTCTCCTTCGGCCACGCCGCCTTCTTCGGCGGCGCTGCCTACTTCACCGCCCATGCCGCCAAGGTATGGGGGTGGGAGCCCTTGTCCGCGATCCTGCTTGGCGTCGCAGGCGCTGCCGTCATGGGTCTCGTGATGGGCTTTCTGGCCATCCGGCGCCAGGGTATCTACTTCGCCATGATCACGCTTGCCTTGTCGCAGATGTTTGCCTTCATCTGCCTCCAGGTGCCTTTCACCCATGGCGAGGACGGCATCCAGGGCGTACCCCGAGGTCACCTGCTCGGTATCGTTGATCTGAACCAGCCGCTGGCCATGTACTATGTCACCCTGGCGATCTTTCTGTTCGGCTTCTTCGCCATCTGGCGCATCGTTCATTCACCCTTCGGCAACATCCTCAAGGCCATCCGCGAGAACGAGCGGCGGGCGGTCTCGCTGGGCTACCGGGTCGATCGGTACAAGCTTGGCGCCTTCGTCATGTCGGCGGCGCTGGCGGGGCTTGCAGGCAGCACGAAGGCGATCGTGTTCCAGTTCGCGACCCTGACGGACGTACAGTGGCAGATGTCGGGCGAGGTGATCCTCATGACCCTGCTCGGCGGCATCGGCACTCTGATCGGCCCGATCGTCGGCGCCAGCCTGGTGATCGCCCTGCAGAACTATCTGGCAGCCTCGGATTTCCCCGTCCTGGTGCTGATCGGCATCATCTTCGTGATCTGCGTGCTGCTGTTCCGCCGGGGTATCGTGGGTGAGATTCTGGAATTCACGAAGCGCAGGTCTAGAGGCGCTGCGTAACTCGAGGGGCATCGGGAACCCTGCCGGCGCTCCCAGCTTGAGCGTCGGCTCATTCATTGAGCTGGACCATGCCAGACAGCGAAACATTTGATTACGTGATTGTCGGCGCCGGCTCAGCCGGCTGCGTTCTCGCCAATCGCCTGTCCAAGGATCCGCGCAACGCAGTCTGCCTTCTCGAAGCGGGCGGCAAGGACAACTGGATTTGGTTTCACATTCCGGTTGGCTATCTCTTCGCCATCGGCAATCCCCGTGCCGACTGGATGTTCAAGACAGAAGCCGAGGCGGGCCTGAACGGCCGCATCCTCAACTATCCCCGCGGCAAGGTTCTGGGCGGATGCTCCGCCATTAATGCCATGATCTATATGCGCGGCCAGCGTGAGGATTACGACAATTGGCGCCAGATGGGCCTCGAGGGCTGGAGCTGGGATGATGTGCGCCCGATCTTTCGGAAGCATCTCGACCATTATCTCGGCGCTGGCGAGCATCATGGCGCAGGCGGCGAATGGCGGGTCGAAGAGCCTCGCATGCGATGGGCAATCCTTGACTCCTTCATCGAGGCTGCCGTCGAAGCCGGCATTCCCCGGGTGAGCGACTTCAATACGGGCAGCAACGAGGGCATTTCCTATTTTCATGTGAACCAGAAGAACGGGCGGCGCTGGTCAGCGGCACGGGGCTTCCTCAGGCCGGCCCTGTCACGCCCTAATCTGAAGGTCGAGACGCACGCTCATGCCACGCGAATCCTCTTTGAGGGCAAGCGCGCCATCGGTGTCGAGATCCTGCAGAACGGCAACCTGCGACGCATCCTGGCCCGCAAGGAGGTCATTCTGTCAGCGGGCGCCATCGCGTCGCCACAGCTCCTGCAGTTGTCCGGGATCGGCAACGGCGCCTTTCTGCAGGAACATGGAATCGAGGTCGTCCAACACCTGCCAGGCGTCGGCGAGAACCTTCAGGATCATCTCCAGCTGCGCCCCATCTACAAGGTCCGTGGCGTGCGGACCCTCAACGAGGAGTACCGCTCGCTATTCAGGAAGGGCCAGATGGCGCTCGAATATGCGCTTTTCCGCAAAGGGCCGCTCACCATGGCGCCCTCCCAGCTGGGAGCCTTCACCCGCTCCTCGCCGGATTATGCCACTCCGAACCTCCAGTTTCACATCCAGCCTCTCTCTCTCGACAAGTTCGGTGAGGATCCTCATCCCTTCCCGGCCTTTACCGCGAGCGTGTGCAACCTGCGGCCCACAAGCCGTGGGACGGTCCGGATTCGCGATGGCAAGGCCGGAGAGGCTCCGTTCATTCGTCCGAACTACCTCTCGACGGAAGAAGACCAGCGGGTGGCCGTGGATGCCCTGCGCCTCGTCCGACAGATCGTCGCGATGCCGGCGCTTCAGAAGTATCATCCCGAGGAGTACAAGCCTGGGGCTCAGCTCTCCACAGAAGAGGAACTCCTGAAGGGCGCAAGGGAGATCGGCACGACGATTTTCCATCCGGTGGGTACCGCCAAGATGGGCATCGACAGCGATCCGATGGCCGTTACAGACGCACGCCTGAGGGTCCGTGGCATCGAGGGGCTTCGCGTCATCGACGCGTCGGTCATGCCAACGATCACGAGCGGCAATACCAATTCGCCCACACTGATGATTGCCGACAAGGGAGCCGCGATGATCCTCGAGGATCAAGCACCAACCCGCGTCGATGTCCTCCGCTCAGCCTAGGCTCTATGAGGACATACTATTCAGGCCAAAAAGAAAGGGAGCCACTGGCTCCCTTTCACGGCGATTTCGAGCGTTCGGACCCACTCAGCTGACGGTTGCCCCCCGGCTCGCAGACAAGTGGCTCGCAGCCCAGATCGCCGCCTGAGTACGATTCTTTGCCTGAATCTTCCGCAGGATGGCTTTGACGTGAACTTTCACGGTAGCTTCCGTGATGTCGAACTTGCGCGCGATGATCTTGTTGGAGTCACCGTCCATCAGGCAGCGCAGGATGACCGTTTCTCGAACGGACAGGCCCTTTGCAGGAGGGGTCAGCTCTTGAGATCCTTCCGGAGCTGACGCCTGCTTGCTCTGCTCCGCATGCGCCTCCTGATCGCGCAGGAGGTCGAGGATTGCACCGGGGAAGATGACCTCTCCGAGGAGAACAAGGTCCAGCGACTTGACGAGCACCTCATAGGAGATGGACTTCTTGAGGTAGGCATCCGCCCCTGACCGGAAGGCGGTGAGCACGTGAGCCAGGTCGTATTGTTCGACCAGCATGACCACTTTGGCGTTCGGGTTCTGCTCTTTCAGCAGCTTGGTCTGATGGCAAAGCCCTTCGTGATCGCGGCTCGCATCCACGATGAGGACAACCGTACCACTGTCTGGCCCGCACTGGGAGCTGACCTCATCGAGGGAGCCCGCTGCAGCCGAAGGGGCATAGACGGTTTCTGATAGAATTCTCCTCAAGCCCTCCCTTAACAGGGCATTAGGCTCGACAAGAAATGTCCTGATAGGTCTGACAGCAGCATGGTCTGCCGACGAGGGCTCAACCGAACGCGCCAGCTCCATATACCTGGAGTATGCGACATCCTTGGCCGATGAGGCCCCTGGATGAGGAAGACTATCAAGATCGTAGGTGTTCCGCATCGCAGATGCCTTTCTGGTCTTGATTCGGTGAAGCAAAAAGTAAAATTTCCCTTAAGATATCTAGCTTATAATCTTATTAGAAGCAATCAATACCCATTCAAAACATTTTAACAATCTTTCATCAAAAGGTATAGATCAGATATAAAGTAACAAGCACTTCGAAAACGCATACATTCTAATTCCTGGTCTACCCGGAAAACATATTAGACATTATTATATTTCGATTGCTGTAGAGCCGACGGTCGTACTCGGGTATGCCTCTCGATGGATTGCTCCAGCCGATCACGAACCACTTGTGGCACCATGGGCTCCCTAAGCGATCTCCACGGATGAGGCTTCTATCTGCCAATGACATCCACCCGACCTTAACACGCACTCCTGCAATCATCGTGCGGATCGGAAACTCTGCCGAGCTCAACTATCTGACAGACCTCGCGTTCGGCGCAAGCCGATGCAGCCACTAACCTGTCACTGCGTCCAAGAAGGCGGTTCAGCGCAGACTTTGCGCGGTTAGCCGTTCTCCGGAAGAAAGCGATGAAGCCTCTCCGCCACCGGCAGAGAGATGATTGACCGCCCACATGGCAGCCTGAGTTCGGTTGGCAACCCGGATTTTGCGGAGAATGGCTTTGATGTGCACTTTAACCGTTGCCTCGGCAACATCGAGCTTGCGTGCAATCACCTTGTTTGGAGCGCCTTGCATGAGGCACTGGAGAATTTCGGCCTCCCTGCTCGACAGGGTCCGTATGGGGGAATCCTGGCTCTCGATCCCCAGAGGGGCATGAGTGAGAGGAACCGCGATCGCCGATGCCTCCTTCCAGGTATCAGTCTCGTACCGGGTGTCCGAAATAGCATTGAGGAATGCAGCGGATGGAAAAACCACCTCGCCGAGCATAACGAGATCGAGGTACTTGATCAGAGCCTCGCATCCTGTCGTTGCAAGGCAATAGCCATCCGCTCCCGACTGGAACGCTGATTTCATGTCATCGAGATTAAAGCTGTCGGAGAGAACGACCACGCGCGCTTGGGGATACTGCTCCTTGATGGAAGCGATCCCGTGAGCCAGCCTCGATGGATACAGATTTGCATCGAGAATGACGAGAAGTGATGAACCAGACATGTCCTGGTTCAGCATGATCTCCCCGCGCGTCATCCCCTCTGAATGCAGCTTGAAGCGCGTACTTGAAAGAACGTGCTTCAGGCCCTCGCGGAGCATGGAATTCTTGCAACCCAAGACAGTGGTGACCGGCAACAGGTTTGACATGAAATGTGCCTTTTCCGCAGAGATTACCTCCAATTGTACAAGTTAACGATTCGTCAGCCATCCCTAATAAAGAGGTAAAGAACTATGCTTAGGAGGTAGCAATAAAATAGCAGTCAAAG
Source organism: Microvirga sp. jy35 (assembly GCF_056148915.1). Lineage (NCBI taxonomy): Bacteria > Pseudomonadati > Pseudomonadota > Alphaproteobacteria > Hyphomicrobiales > Methylobacteriaceae > Microvirga > Microvirga sp. jy35. Next base: position 72,057 of record NZ_JBWBEW010000005.1, read on the forward strand.
GTACTGCTCAGCTTAGCCGATCGAGCGCCATCATCTCCGGTAGACTTACCCGTTACACACGCAATACAAAGATATAATGTATCGGCATGACCACTCAACGAAGCCAATCTCCTGATTGCTTGCATTGATAGAGCAACGCTTGCTCCTATTGGTCTGCCATGGGTCACTTCACAGCGGCTTCGCTCGCCTGACTTGGAACTGCGGAAGGTTCCTCGCTGGACTTTGTCAGAGCCGGCTCCGTCATGGAACTCAGCGCAACGGCAGCGAGAGGATAGCCGCTCTGCCGGGCGCTTGTCATGAGTTCGACTGCCTTGTTGAGATCGGCGGCAACGCCAACGCCTGATTTATACATGAGTCCCAGTCGATACTTCGCCTCCGGAACTCCAGCGTCTGAAGCCTGCTGCAGCAGAGCGGCCGCCTTCACTGGAGAAGGATCGACCCCGATCCCTTCTGAATACGCATGGGCCAGGCCAATGAGCGCTTCCGTATTGCCAGCTGCGGCCGCCTTCTCCAGAGCCGTCACGATGTCAGACACCAGGTCTCCTGAGGGTCGCAGGGCCAGCAAGCGCGAGAGGCTTTGCCCAGCGACAAGGTTAGCCTTGTCCTGAGCGGCGAGACTGTACAACTGCACCGCTCGCCGTTGATCTTCGACGTTGCTGCTGCTGGAGAGCGCATTGGCCAGATGAGTGGCAGCGCCACTGTCGCCGCGCTCGGCGGCGACCCGGATCAGATGGCCAGCGGCGTCGCGGTCCTGGACCCCGCGCGTCCCCCGTTCAAGGTCGAGGGCGACCTGATAGACAGTGCTGGGCTTGATCTGGGCTGCGCGTTCAAAGAACCGAAGAGCGGACGGCATATCTTGCGAGCCTTCCGTGCCGAGTACGAGAGCCCATCCAATTTCCAGCAGGGTGCTCCGCTGGCGTCCCTCGTTCACGCCGTCGAGCCATTTAAAAGCAGTAGCCTCGTTGCGCTCAAACCCACGACCCGTGCCGTAAGCATAGGCCGCATGAGCCATGGCGCGCTCGTGCCCGACCCGTGCAGCCCACAGATACCATTCCGCGGCCTTCTTGGTGTCTGCCGGGACACCGTCACCGCGGTCATACATATTGGCAACGGCGAGAACCGAGCTCGAGGCGCCTCGAAGGGCTTCGAACCGGAAGCGACGTTCCAGCTTTGCACGGTCATCTGCTCCAAGAATGATCTGATGGCGAGCCATGATCTTGGCCATGAGACGGGTCGCCTCCCGGTCCCCACGCGCGGATGCGATTTTGACGGCGTCGAGCCCAGTCACGAAATCCTGGGTGTCCATCTCCACAGCCAACGCCTTCTGGCCGAGCTTCAACAGACGCAGGGTCGACATGGCTCTAAGCTGCGCCTGGCTGGGCGGGGCAGCTGGCACGGCGGCCTGAGATGATCTTGGCTGCGCTCTGCTGCCGGAGTTAGTGGCGGCCATGGCGGCTGGCGCGGTGATTGCCACCAGAGAGCTCAGGAACGCAATTTGGATTGTTCTAATCATCTGTCTCTCCTAACCGCCAATATAGACGGTTACATCGGCTCCACGTTCCGAGTTACCGCTCACTTGCGGGTTGCTCCCTCGGCCGTCTTCAGCCACTCCTGTGCTGCCACGGGATCGACATCCGTTCCGAACCCGAGAGTCATGGCGAGACTCAGGCCTTGCATCGCCTCTGCATCGCCGGCTTTTGCGGCTCGTTGCAACCATTCCGTGCTGGAGCGAGCCGAGAGTTCGACGCCATAGCCGGAGGCATAAGCTCGCGAAAGCTCCTTCATCGCAGGAGTGTCACCGGCCTCTGCGGCTTTTCGCAGCCAGGAGGCTCCGGCATCCGGTTGCGGGGACATGCCTAACCCGAGCTGCAGGCTGCGACCATATTCGCGCATGGCAGGCGCGAAGCCGCCCTCTGCGCTCTCCTTCAGAACAGCGATTACTTGAGTTGCATCCGCACCGGGGATGGCTGCAAGGCGGGACAAATCGACGGCCACGCTCCCGTCACCATTGCGCAGGGCCTTCGACAGCCATTCGACGGCCATCTGCATATTACGCTCACCCAACTGACCGGTGATGTAGCTGCGTCCCAGATATCGCATGGCATCGACACGCCCGGCATCGGCCGCGAGCTTGATATAGGTGATTGCCGCCTCTTTATCGCCTGTTCCGCCGACACCGTCAGCCATGGCTCGACCAACAAGGAACAGAACTGCCGGATCCTTTGCACCATCCCGAACATTGCTCAGGGCTTTTTCTATCCAGTGGCGCGCACGCTGATCGTGTTGAGGGCCAGGTGCTTTATGGTAGGTTTGTGCGAGCTCGACCATATCCCGTGTTGCGCAGACCGGCAGCGCCTCGGCACGGGAAAGCCAACGTATTGCGTCCGCTTCCTCCTTTGCCGTCGATGCAAGCGCAATGGCCGCCCGGGGATTGCCTGCCCCTGCGGCTGCTCTCTTCCAGTCCTCCATCGTCTTCCCAGTCGATGAAAGCAAGTCGCTCGGAGCCTCGGACAACGCCAACATGGCCGCAGCATTCCCTGAAGCGGCAGCCGCCTGAAGAAGCTGCAGGCCCCGCAGCACATCCGCCTTATCGCCGCGCTGTCCGATCAAGAGGCGTCCGAGCTCCAGCTGAGCGCCCGGCTCACCCTCCAGCGCGGCCTGCTCGAGAAGCATCCTCGCCGCGCCATTGTCTCGGCTTCCGTCCTCACCACTCAGGATTCGGCGTGCCAGGAGGAGCAGTGCGCGGGATCGCCCCTCGCCTGGTGCAATCGCAGCATCCCGCCAGCGATCTGCCGCCTGGTTATCCTGCTTCACCCCCAGACCCGACCGATAGGCATGGGAGAGCAGAACCATGCTTTCTCGATCGTCCCGCTCCGCAGCACGAAGAAGAGCGGCTGCGTTCTTCTGAGCTGTCCCCTGGTCAAAGGCATTTCGGGAGGCGACCGCAAGAATGCTGCGCACGTGGCCCATTTCCGCGGCTCGGTCCATCCAAGCCTTGGCTTGAGACAGATCGGGAGTGACGACCGTACTGCAAGCATACAGCTCCGCGAGCACACCCATGGCTTCAGGATGGTTGCGGGCAGCGGCTTCCTTGAGCAACCGCAATGGCTCCTCCGATGGCCCCTCTTGCGGATGGCTCAGCAGAAGCTTCGCCATCTCGGTCAGAGCTCCCACGTCGCCCCGGCCGGCGGCCTGACGATAGTAGGTCAGCGCTGCCTTGACATCCGGCCGGCCGTTCACGCCGATGGCATAGAGCCGCGCAAGGCCGACAAGAATGCCCGTGCTATGGCCAGGCAGGCGGCTTGCTTTTGCAAGAGCATCGGCAGCCTTCGGAAGGTCCTGGGCAGCGCCGAACTCCCCGCGGTAATGACGCGCAAGAATTTTGTAGGCCTCAGGATCAGCATTGAGGCCGGCACGCTCCAACCATGCAACAGCCCTCGGGACATCTTTGGGGGCTCTATCCCCCAGCATGAGCCGCTCGCCCAGCAGAGTCATGGCACGGGGGCGGCCGCCTTCTGCAGCGCGCTCGAGGTGATGGATGAAGCGGTCCGGAGCGGTCTTGGCACGCTCCAGCAGATAGATCTCGGCGAGTGCCAGATCGGCATTGGTGTCGCCCTGGCGGGCGGCAGCCTCAAACCATTTTACAGCTTCCTGCACGCCGCCGGGGACAAGGCTGTCGTCGCTGAGGATAACGCCGATCCGATAGAGCGCGGAGCACCGCCCCCTGCTCAGTTCACCGTACAGGGTCTGCAGGGCCAGATTGACAAGGTCATTGGTTGCGGCCTGAGGCGCAGAGCCAAGACGTCCGCTGCGCTGCAGACGGGCCAAGCCAATCAAGCCGTCGACGTGGCCTGCCGTGGATGCTCCACGAAGGAGACGTTCCGCCTCGGCCACACTGGCGCCGCCGATCCGCCCCTGCGCATGAAGGTCGGCCAGCAGAACAGATGCGTCCATGTTCAACATGGATGAGGCAGTCGCAAGATGTGCCGCGGCCCGTTCAGGATCGACAGGCCCCGCGATCGGATCGAGAAGCAGCTTGCCGAGGCGGAAGTGAGCCCGGCCTCGCCCGGCCCAGGCTCTGTCGGTCAAGTCTTCGAGCAGGCGTTTCGCCGCGGCCGGGTCACGTGGGAGAGTGGAGCTACCTTCGGCATATCCGATGGCCGCGTCATACATTTCCTCAGGGTCGATGACGGGCTGAGACTTGTCCCACTTGCTCCAGTCGCGTGTCAGGAACGGCTTGGGAGCCGGCGAGCAGATCTTGCTGAAATCCGATGTGGGCGCCACGGATTGAGACGGCAGGACTTGCGCTTCAGCGGAGCCGCCGAGAAGCATGAAGGTGGTCAATGCTGTTCCGGCAAGAGTCGCCAGTGATTGCATCATGCAGTCTCTTACTTTCCTGCTGGCGGAGCCGATGATAATCGTCATCGTCGCGCTCCGTTCTGCCTGAACCCGCCCCGAAGCCAGTTGCCTCATGCTCATCGTCACGTCGTCAACCTCTCACCCCGGCTCTGCTGCAGGGGATGTCAATTTCTGAAGAGTCTTTGAGGCCTGCGAATGACCCGCCTGCGCGGCCTTCTCGAGCCACTCCCGAGCCGCCGTCTTGTCCTGCTCGGACGCTCCCTGCTGATGGCGGATCGCGAGGCGGTACATGGCGGCGGCATGGCCGCCCTGTGCCGCCTGCTTGAGCCAACGCTCGGCCTCACGGGCGTTCGGTTTTGCCCCGATGTCGTGAAGGCGGTAGAGCTCGAACATAGCTTCCGGCGATCCCAGGCCAGCGGCACGCTCCAGCCACATCTTCGCCAGAGCCGGATCCACGAGGGTGCCGAAACCCTTCATCAGCGCCCGCGCCACTTCGATCATCGCCGGTTGCGAGCCCGCCTCCGCAGCGCGGAGGTAGGATGCAAACGCTCCCTCTGCATCCACCGTCGCCGCGAGGCCGGAGAGCTTCGCGCTGCCGAGCTGAACTTTGGCCTCAATCATTCCGGTCTCGCCCGCCCGGGAAAACCAGTGATCCGATTTCCGGCTATCTCGATCCACTCCCGCGCCATAGAGGTATGCGGTTCCAAGTCGAACCTGCCCGTCCGGGTCTCCCTGACGGGCGGCCTGGGCATAGAATTCAGCGGCAAGGCGCCGGTCCAAGGCGACACCGTCACCACGGGCGTAGGCATCGCCCAACGCGATCTGAATTTTCGTATCGCCCGGCTCCTCGCTGTAGATCTCGCGGTAGAGTGCGAACGCTCGAGCAGGATCCCGCTGTAGCCCATCGCCATTGCGATAGGCTTTGGCGAGGATGAAGCGTGCTCCGTCATGCCCAAGCTGAATGGCGCGGCGGAACAAAGCTTCCGCTCGGGAGGGATCACGCTGTATGCCAACTCCCTGCAGAAGAGCGTTTGCCAGCATTGTCATCGCCTCCGCATTGTTCTTCCGAACCAATGCTTCGAGCGCAGAAGAGCCATGCTCAATCGATCCTGCATCGGGAAGCCGCAAATACATCGATGCAATGCGGCTGGTCTGATCGTCATCCTTCGCCATGGACTTCTCGGCGAAGGCGAGCCACCGGCGCGCTGCACTCTGCTGCTCCGTCGTCGCCGGGCCGGAGAGATAGAGTTCCGCCAGATTCAAGGCGGCTTCCGCATTGCCAGTGTCTGCAGACTTCTTGAGCGTCATCTCGGCGAGGGCGCGCTCGCCGCGGACAAGATAGAGCTTCGCTAGGGCAATGGGAGCACGAGCGTCACCGGTGCGGACTGCCTTCTCAAGCGCATCCCGAGCCAAGTTGAAATGCCCCGGTCCGCCAGCGCGGGAGTAGAGAGAGCTCAACTCGACCATGGCTGCGCCGCTGCCCGCCGCAGCTGCGCGGCTGAACCATGTTGCAGCGAGCGCCTGATCTTGGGGTACGCCCCTGCCCTCATTGAACATCTTGCCGAGGCGGATCATGCCGATCGCGCTGTTGGCTTCTGCTGCCCGGCGATACCATTCCAGGGCTCGCGGCGCCTCCATCCCTGCGGAGCGGCCGGCGTAAACGTCTCCAAGACGGATATACGCGACAGGAGATCCGCTCTCGGCGGCTCTGCGGTACCAGCCGATGGCTGCCTCTTGTGACTCGGGAACCCCATGACCCCGCAGCAATGCGTCTCCCATGGCCACAGATGCCTTCACGTGACCGCGCTCTGCCGCATTTCTGAGGCGGTCAATCGCGGACTGAAGCACTCCCCCCGTCGCTAGGTCCTGGTGGCTCAGCGCGGTACGGGCGAACTCATAATACGCCATCGTGTTGTCGCTGACGGAAGCTCTGTCGAAGAGCTTCAGCGCAAGCGGTACATCGCGTTCTATCAGAACACCATCTCGAACATGGCGACCGAGCGCCAAGAGTGCCGTGACATCGTCGTCGACACGTTGCAGCGCCTCACTCAGAAGATTTCTGGCAGCAGCACGACCCTCATCGCCATACTGGCTTCGGATTTCAGCTGCCAGAACCAGCGCACGCGGTGCTTTCGTCTCGATGGCGCGGCTGAGCCACAATTCCGCGGCACTGCTCTGAACGCCGAGAGCAGCGCCATTGTAGGGATCCTCCGCAAGGATCATGGCAGCCTCGACCGATCCTCGCTCGGCAGCCTTTTCGAAGGCATTCCGGGCCTCCTGCGGCTGGCGCAGAGGCGACTTCGGATCGAGACGCAGACGGCCTAAACGCAAGGCAGCCTCCGCATCACCGAGCTGGACGGCTCGCTGATACCATTCGATTGCAGCACTCAGTCGCTCCGGCCCATCACCCGTTGCCCGGTAGTGATCGGCCAATGTTCTCGCCGCTTCAGCCGATCCTTGCCTGGCCTCCTGGAAGAGCAGCCGCAATCCCTGCGTGGCAAACACATTCGCTTTGGCGGGATCCGTCTCCAAGCGAGCGAGCGCAAGGCCCGAAGGGCCGTGTTCAGATCGCAGGGCGATCTGGTACAGATTTTTCGCTGCTTCGACATCACGCTTTCCGCCGATGCCGGCCTCCATCAGGCCAGCCAGAAGGAAGGCGGCTTCATGGTTCTGCATCGCTGCGGCCCGGCGCAGGAGGTCCATTGCCTTCTGGATGGAAGGCTGGTCCTTGTCGCGCGACAGCATTAGCTTGGCTCGACGTACCGCGGCAGAAGGCCAGTGGATTCCCGGCATTGCAAGTGCCTGGTCATAAAGCCTCTCTGCCTCGTCGAGGCGACGAGCCCTGAGAGGATTGGTTTCACTGACCGGAGTCCCGTCCTGAAGCAGCTGCGCCTGCTCGACGAGGGCAGCAGGATCCGCCCTCTGTTTCAGCTCTTCCAACTTCGCCGTCGCAGTGCGATAGCGAGCTCCGATATCAGCACTCACCGAATCCTGTGCCTGAGCTGCCGGACATGATAGGACCGCGAGGAGTGCGACAGTGCTGGCAGGGAGCGGTTTGAACCTAGCCATCAGCGTCCCCAGAAGCATGTAGCATTGCCGCCGACGAACTCATCGATAAGCGGCCGATCCGAGCGGAAGTTGCGAACAAACAATGACTTCAACCTTTTCGCTGCCAGGCCTGCCCGCTCCCGCGATACGAGGGGCTCGGTCCAGGCCATATAGTGCCGGCCGTGGCTGCGTTTGGCCATGAAGCCAAGATCCTGCCGGCGGGCATCCGTCTCCCCGCCTGGAATGTAGTTCTCCGACGCATAAGCCATGACCACGTTGGGCTCCGCTATGCCATTGAGAAGGTAGGACAGGACACGGTCGAAACCCACCTCTCCCACTCGGAGTTCGTAAAGATCGGTGCCACGCGTGGCAGCCACCTCCGCCATAACGATCAGGCTCGCGATGGACTGACGCATGTACCAGAGGGCCCTGGCGCCGCGCCGGGCCTCCAGAGCAAGGCTTCCGTCAGGGCGTACCTCCGCCAGGATTGCACGATAGCGGTCAGCCCCTTTCGCGTAGAGATCCTCACTCCTGATGATGGCTCCCCAAGTCATCAAAAGGCTGTCAGCAAGGTAGCGGTGGTTGTTGCGGTCAACAACGCCTTCGAACATTCGATCCGTTCTGCGGACCAGAGGATCGATCCAGTCGACGAGCATCCGCCTCTGTCCTTCGTCGAGCCCACGCTGCAGGACGGAATAAGCCACGACAGTGGGCAGAAGGACGCGCTTCAGGGCGTAATAGGAATCGTGCTCGACCTCTGTGCTTTCAAAAGCCTTTGCCTTGGCCCAGGCGAGCAGGAGATCGCGCAGGGAAGCTTCCGAGACTGCATCACCCGCGAGCGCACGCCCGGTAAGCACCATGACAGCCCAGGCAAAATCATTCGCGGCCCCATCCGTCCCATATCCTTCAGTTGCCTTCAGGCTGCTGATGGGCGTAAGGCCGCTCCAGGCAGGGTCGCGCGGTATGGCAAGGCAAGCTGCGCGCACATTTGTGAGAGCCGACTGAGCCAGTGCGGCCCTGCGGAGTTCCACGTCGAAGAGTCCCTGGCCCTTGATCTGGGCATTGGACGTCCCGATCGTCAGGATGTTCATCAGAAGGACAATGAGGACCGGTTTCATGCTGCCTCTATGTGCCTTGAGGTGTGCTGGAGAAGGCCCGATGCTGGACGCTCCCATTGACATCGGTGCAATCGGACCCTCCCTGGGCGCTGAAGACTTGCAGTTCACTGCCTCCTTCAAAGAATCCCTTCTCCCGAAGGCGGCACGATAAAACGGGCTTCGCAGGGCGGCATGTGCTTGCGACGAGAACATCCGATTGAGAAGTAAGGCGCAGGATCTGACCTTCCAGACCACGGATGTCGCCACCGAGAAGCCGGCGGGACTGTTTCACGAATGTGTTAGATGACATCGCCAGGCTCGACACGCCCTGGGCATTGATACCAACGCCATTGGCCGAGAAGCGGTTGTGCCTGAGGGACAGGCTGGTCAGTGGAAGATAGCTGGCGACATCAGGATTCTGGTTTTCCCCGCCTTTCTGCGTCAGAATGTTGGCGATATAAGCGCTGACGCCGGAATTGGCATTGGACTCGATTCGGTTGGAATACGCCCCTACGTCGAAGCTGTTGCGAACCTTCAAGCCATCTCTTCTGTTGCTGGCAAGATAGTTGTTGGCAAGGACGTTGCAGGAACTCTCGAACACGGTCACTCCGTCCTGCGCATTCCGGAACGAGCTGTTGGCGTGAATGATATTGTTCGTGCTGTTCCGATCGAGAATGATTCCCGAACCCGCATTGTCGAACGACATGTTGCCGATGATCAGTCCATCGCTGACCTCGCGCGAGATGGTGATCCCGTGCCGCTGCTTCGTGCCATAGACTGTATTCAGGGCAAGAATGCCTTCTCTGGTGCGGTCATGTGAGTCCAGAGCATAGACGACGCTGTCGCGGAACTCGTTGCCGACAACCTGGATGCGTTCAGCCTCGTAGGAATGGAAGCCGAAGTAGAGGTTATGGAACAGGTTATCGACGACTATGCCTGTGGGACGTGCCTGGTCTCTCAGTTCCGCCACCGGTTGCGGTCCTGACGAGTAGCTCAGCCCAAAGGACTTGGCATTGTCATAGCCGAGAGCCGCCAGGGCGGACGACGCTACATTCATGCGCCCGTCACCCCATGTCAGGAGGAAGGGCCGAAATTTGCCGGCCTTGTCGGCGTCGGCCCAGAGGGGCTGTCGTGATGCCTCGTCGTACCCGACGACAGTAGCATCCACGATATGCACATCGCCGGCATTGGCGATAAAGGCACCGGCATTGGCGCTGAGCCGATAGGTCGGGCTGTCAAGTCGTGACAGGATGAGCGTAGCCCCGGGAGCGACGAAGATGGGTGCGCGCACCGTCACGGCGTCCGCATCATATCCGATGAGATCCCTTGCGTCAGTCCCCTCCAACCGGCGAGCAACCATGCCTAATGTGGCAACACCGCCTTGAATGACGATAACCCGCGGCGAGGACAGACCCTGATGCCGGATCGCCTGCTCGAGGCGTGTGGCTCCACCCTCATCATCCTCGAAGAACTTTGCTATGTAGGGGTTATGGTTCGCAAAGGTACTCCCGATCACCGCATCGGTCGGCCACGGCGTGCGAGCCCTGACCTCTGCGGCCGTCACGAAGTTCCTGGGGAGCTGACCTACCGCGTTCACGGATTTGTCAGCATCTCCGGTGATGAGTGCGAGGCCCCTTCGGGTCTGAATCTCCTGGGCTGTTTCCCCCGGCTCTTCGGAGACGGCTGAAACCGTCTCCACGTCGCCTGGTACGCCGATGCCGGGCTCTTCCGTGGAAGGTGCCCTGAGAAGATCAGCCTGCACTTCAGCCAAGCGCCGGAAAGCGGTCCGCCGGAGCATGCCATCCTGAATAGACCGGATCAGATCGGCAGCATGGCTGCCGCCCTCAGGCAGAGTGGCAAGTTCAAATGCAAGCTCCGCCTTGTTCTCGTCGCCTCCTACTTTCCTGATTCCGCGCGACAGCAGAGCATCGGGAATCTCACCACGCCGCCTCTTCCCGACCATGTCTCTTGCGTCTGCTGCAATGATCAATTGTTCGGCTCGTGTGCGGATGGCGTCGTCGCCAATTCGTCTGACAAGCTCACCTGCCTGAGCACTGTTCACATCTGCTGCCAGAGGAGAACCGATGATCTTGAGGAACGTCCTATCCCTTGCTCCAGCCTCCAAACCTTCGACATTCCGGACGGCTTCATTCAATGCGCGTCCGATTATGTCCTTCCTGTTCTGCTGCTTCGCTTGGCGCGCAACATCCGAGAAAGCCTCAAGGCGGTTTTCCGTGTCCTGTATACGTTCAGAAATGGAAATCGCTTGGTCGAACTCGCCGGCACGAGAGTGAGCGCCGACAATGGACGTCAAGACACGTCCTATGTCCCTGGTGTCGACAATCTGGGGAATCAGCTGCATGGCAGCGACTATGTCACCGGCCTTCGCCTTTGCTCGTGCAAGGCCACTTAGCGCGTGAGAGCGATGTTCCTGTTCAACGACGCGCGGCAGCAAGGTCTCCGCATCGGCTACCCGGCCGCGGTCCGCCAGCTTCTTCGCCAGATCGCCGAGTACGGCTGATCCCTCTGGGTCAGAGCCAAGTCGTTCGGCATGGCGCAGCGCTTCATCCAGACGTTCGGAGCGTGTCAGCGCCAGGACGACATCGGGAAGAACGGCGCGCTGCTGGGCGTCGCCGTAGGTACCAACTTGTTCGAGGCTTGCGGACAGGAGCTGATTGGCCATGGCGTCATAGCCAGACTGCTTCAGTTCGGCGCCAAGTTTCAGCTGGATCGAGACCTTTCCAGGGCCGTCCTGCATGGTGTGGAGAATTTCTGTGGCATGGAATGGGACACCCCGGTCGATATAGCTCCTGACGAGCGCCCCTACGGCTTTGTCCTGGCTCTTCGACGTCGTAATTCCCTGCGCCGCCACAAGAGCTGTCCTGTTCTCCTGCTTTGAGATCGCGGCATCAACAAGTCCAGCGAGCAGGTTGTCCCTCTCTCTGCTGTCCAGCAGTGAAAGCGCCAAGGAGGTGCTGCCAGAGAGATCTCCCGCCTCCAGCCGCCTCTTCACCTCAGCTCCCAACTTGTCGTCTGCGGCCTTCTCCCAGGCACTGCCCTTGAGCTGGAGCCGAGCCATTTCGTGGCGCGCATGGGCGCGGTCACGAGACTGAGGAATTCGAGCGACAGCCCTGTCAGCCAGATTCAACCCGACTGGACCCAGCCCTGCTGCAAGGCGTGCGGCTGCCTTGTAGGCTCCCCCTCGTGTGCCTAGCTCCGTGATCTGATCCGCCGCCTCCATCGCGAGGGAGGCATACCTCAACGCCCGGTCCTGCGCACCGGCCTTGGCATAGGCATGAGCGAGATCGACAAATGCGGCAGCCCGATAAGCCGGGGATCTCTGCTCGCTGGCAATCTGATGCAATGACACGCCGACTTCAACTCGATCCGCAGGGGATGTGGCGCTCGCGATTTCTCCAAGCGAAGACTGCAGGAGAAAAGAGCCGAGAATGTCATGGCTCAATCCGTCGTCTGCAAGCCGCATGAGCTCCGCACTGGCACCATCGCGCAACTCCGCCGAGCCTGCGTTCTCCTGTCCGGCAAACTTCTCGATCAGCTTTACCCTGGCCCGCGCGACTTGGTAAAATCCGAACTTCTGCCGCGAGTTAACGCCGCTCTGCTCGGCAGATAGAAAGGCTTGGCGAGCTTCTTCCGCCAAGCGGAGGACTTCGTTTCCGCTCTGCGCCATGGCGCTGGGGGCCAGCGCCATGGACACGAGGAGTAAGGCGATGCGCAATCGACGTCGACCGTCAGATCGTGACGATGCGGTCATACTGGTCCTCCAGACGCACGATGTCATCTTCGCCGAGATACGTGCCGCACTGAACCTCGATCAGGTGAAGTTCGTCATCGCCGATGTTCTCCAACCGATGAACATCACCTTTTGGGATATAGACGGATTCGTTGGCCTTCATGACGAAGACCCTCTCGCCGACAGTGACACGAGCAGTCCCGGATACGACGGTCCAATGCTCGGAGCGGTGATGGTGATACTGCAGCGACAGTCTCCCTGCCACATCGACGATGATGTGCTTCACCTGGAAGGTTTCGCCGACGCGGAGAGACTCATAAGAGCCCCACGGACGCCGTACCCTCTTGTGCAGGTTGGCCTCCGGTCGCTTCGTCGCTGCAAGCTCCGCTGCGAGTCGGCCGACATTCTGAGCTTGATCCAACGAACTCACGAGGACAGCATCAGCCGTATCGATTACGACGACCTTCTCGACGCCCATGACGGCAACAAGCCTGGAGTTGCCGAGAACGTAGCTGTCGCGAACGTTCTGGAGGAGCGTGTCGCCACGAGAGACATTCCCGTTGCCATCCTTGCCGCCGACGTCCCACAGAGCCGACCATGAGCCAAGGTCGCGCCATTCGGGTGCCACAGGGATACAGACCAGCCGATCGCTGCGCTCCATGACGGCATAGTCGATCGAGATCACGGGAGCCGTATCGAAGTCGGCCGCGAGGCGGATCGTATCATTGCCGCGCTGAGCCGTGGAAAGCGCACGGCGGGCACAGGCCAGTACGTCTGGAGCATACCGTTCGAGCTCTTCCAGAATGGTCCGTGCGGTAAACATGAAGATACCGCTGTTCCAGAGATGGCGCCCGCCGGCCAGCAATGCCTCCGCTGCCTCTCGCTTGGGCTTCTCGACGAAGCCCGCGACCTTGAAGCTGGCTTCATCGAAGGCATCACCCACCTCGATATAACCGAAACCGGTCTCCGGCTGGGTCGGACGGATGCCGAAGAGGACGATCTGGCCTTGCCGCGCAGCTGTCGCGGCCCGCGATACGGCTTCCGCAAACACGTCGGTCTGCTCGATCACGTGATCGCTTGGCGCGACGAGCATCAGCCGGTCCGGATCCTCCTCCGCGATCAGTGCCGCGGCGGCCGCGATGGCGGGACCTGTGCTGCGAACGCATGGCTCGACCAGGAGCCGGGCCGATCCCGTGTTCAGCTGCCCGATCTCGCGTAAGGCAAGATCACGGTGATTGGTGTTTACGACGATGAGAGGCTCTGCGTACTGCTCCGTGCGAAAGCGCTGAACCGTCTGCTGGAACAGGCTTTCGGTGCCGGAAAGAGCATGAAACTGCTTTGGCTCACTGGAACGCGAAACCGGCCATAGACGGGTGCCAGATCCACCGCACATCAGAACCGGAATAATATTGTCCATTGTCGATCTCCAAAAAATACAAGTGATGTCCTCCGGTTGATGGCCGGCCTCATTCATTCCCCAGAATTGAGCCCGGCTAGACGCCTCCCATTGTCACTCTGAGGCTCTTTGGCCTTTTTCGGTGCATGGGCCATTGCCCTGTCCTTGGCCAGGATAGCTGTAATCTTGTTTCCTGCCCAGTAGACAGCCGTTTGCAGCTTGTTGACGGCAGATCCGATCGATGATCCGGAGAAGGTGTTGAAGACCACCGAGACAGGTTGGCCAATGGTTGACGCCCCCAGTTCACGACCAGGTGCCAGCCTGACGATCAACCTGCCCGCCAGGGACGGATCTTCGAAGGACGGTAGGCGCTGTATATTCGCCTCCTTTACGCGAGTACCGTCGGCATACTCGATGACTGCGTTTGCCCCTTTGTAAAACCGCAATGCCTGATCCTGGGGAATGCTGGCAGTAATGTAGGGACTGCTCGTCTTCTCCCGCAGCGTGAGGATCGGCGCCCCTTCCCGAACGAAGTTTGCGGTCCGGCTGTACCGGGACTGGACCACGCAGTTACAGGGGCTGTCGATGACGATGCTGTTGCCCAGTGTTCCTTGGATCGTGATGAGCGGCTCCCCGGCCTTCACTTCGTCTCCGGCAGCCACGAAGGTGAGCTGACCGTTCGACGGGGCAGGCACGGTGACCAGATCGGCGGTAATCTGAGCCGATTGAGCCGGGATCAAGTAAAGACGCTCGAAGAGGCTCGATCCGATGAAGCCCAGAAGAAGCAAGGTTGCCGCGCCAACGCCGATGTAGCCTGCGGCGCTTCGCCCTCGGTGGGCCAGATTGGCCACGACACCTTTAGGCAGAGGCCGTGGAGGAGCTTCCCTGGTCTTTCCCTCGTTGCGCCGGGACACCACGTCAAGGACGTCGCCTGCCTCTACGACCTCTCCGGCCAGATAGGCATCAAGGATGAAGCGCAAGAGGCTATGCTGGCGTGGAGAGACATCGACGAAGCGCAGACCGATCCTGCTATGCTCCTCCGCCACATAACGGACTTCGGCATTGATCGGCAGGGTAAGTTCATAGCCGCTGAAGGGAAAGGCGAGTGTGAGATCGAGCGCACGCCCGGGTTTGACGTCCAGCAATCCAGTCCGCAGCGCCAAACCTCCGACAGAGATGTCGACGACCGAAAGCTGCGCTCCATTGTGAATGCATTTCACAGGCAGGCGATATCGCGGATGCTGCCTTTGAACCTCGGCCTCGTGCGTGATTTTCGTCATCAAAGCATTCTCCAAGCGGTATCGCTGTCATCAAGGAAGAAAGAACATGGGGTTCGGCGTTGGAAGGACGTTCATGCCCCATGCCAAGATCGACACGAACGCGATAAGCGCAATACTGTGCATGTATGCCGACATGAGGTTGCTGGCGATCAGAGGGCGCTTCACCGCATTCGAAGATATTGTCTTCTGCCGCGTCCACTTCTGCCGATCCAGGCGGAAGGTGACATGAACTTTGATCAGCGATCCGAAGATCTGGTTGAAGTAGAGAAGGAAGGGGTAGAAGACTGACACTCTCTTGCGGGAGGCCAGAAGCGAGAGGGTCAGGACGTAACGAGTGGAGAGGATCCAAAGCGCATAGAGAGGGAATGCATACCCGCTGATGAAGATCCCGGCGAGAAGAGCGACAAAGAAGCCGACAAGCGAGGTCCACATCGATAGACGCTGATCAAGAATCGACCACCACGTGAACAGGCCTATCTTCCGAGGCCCGAGAGCAAGAGCCCTCGAGTTTGTCCGCAGCATATTGCCGAACCATCGCACCATCAGCATGGCTGCAGCCGAGACGAAATTCTCTGATGGCGGATCCTCCACAGTCAGAACGACGATATCCGGGACATAGAGCATCTTGTAGCGGTTTCGGAGAAGCCAGAACCAGCTCGACTTGTCGTCACCGGTGAGGAACTTGAAACGGCCGAGGCGCCAATGATCGACGTAATCGAGTTCTACCTGACGGATGAACTCCGGGTTGCAGATGATGTTGGCCCGGAACATCGACATGCGCCCCGTCAAGGTCAAAACGCGCTCTGACAATCCCAGCGAGGACATTAGAGTGTGCCGCTGCGCGAACCGCAGAGCGTACCACTCCTGGAATACGCGACTGCCCCGGACCTCGCTCATCTCATCGGTCGTCAGAGCGCCGACTTCCGGATCCAGCCGGAAAAAGCCCGCGCATTTCTGTACGAGATCCCGCGGGACGATGCTGTCGCCATCGATCACGGCAACGATATCGTCAGGGGCTGGAGCACGCCGAGCAACGGCCCTGAAGCCGTACGCGAGAGCATCTCGTTTGCCTGTTCCTGCAATTCTCACGATCACCAGGTCCACTTTTTCCTGGTCGCCGCAGATTGCTTGAAACAGGCTCTTGATGAGCCGCTGATCACCGGTCTCGACGATCGATGCAACTACGGTTGCCCTGCCGGGCGCAGCCAGCGCAGCCTCGAAGGCTGCTCTGTAGACGCGCGTGGTTACGACACTGTCGATGCGGAAAGTCGTGACAAGCAGGAACGCATTAGGAGGATCGAGCCTGACCGCCTCATCAGCAGCCTTCCGCTGGCGTGGAAAAACCAGCTTGCGAAAGATGAGCGCACGGATGAAGTGCAGCAGCCCCCATCCGTAGCGCCACATGGCAAGAATACCGATGGCTCCGATCACACCAGTGCCAACCGAGACATATGCCTGAGGCGGGAGCGCGGCAGCGAAAGCTGCCACGGCCACCACGTAGAGGATGTGCGCCCCTACCGACTCCGATAGGTGGACACTGCCGTTACCAGCAGATTCCCTGATAGAAGTCACCTGAGCACCTTGCTTGGTCGATACGGACGAGATCAATGAGAGGCCGGTCGTCCTGGACGACGCTCAGGAGGCGCTTGGCTTCTTCACGATTGCCGAGGACGAATACGTCAGCATGATCAACGACCTCGTTGATGTCAGCTGTCAGGAGCGACGTGAGATGAGGCAGGTGCGACTTCACGAACTGAAGGTTCGCTCCGGTCAGCTTGGAAACCTGGATGTTCGGATCATAGATGCGGATGTCGTATCCGCGGCCATAAAGACGCTCCGCAAGCTCCACCAGGGGGCTCTCGCGCAGGTCATCCGTCTCCGGCTTGAAGCTCAGACCGATGATGCCGACCCGGCGCTTGCCCGTTGCAGCAACCATCGAGTATGCGCGCCGCAGCTGCTCTTCATTTGCATCCATCGTCGCATCGAGGATGGGTGTCGGCACATCCAGCTTTCGAGCGGCGAAGCGCAGAGCACGCAGGTCCTTGGGCAGGCAGGACCCGCCAAATGCAAACCCGGGCTTGAGATAAGCTTTGGAAATATTGAGCCGGTTGTCGGCGCAGAGAACATCCATCACCGCATGGCCATCAATGCCGGCCTCCTTGCAGATATTGCCAATCTCGTTGGCAAAACTGATCTTGAGAGCGTGCCACGCATTGTTGGTGTACTTCACTGCTTCGGCAGTCCGGATGGAGACGACCCTTGGCTCCACCTTGAAGATCTTGTGGATCTCGAGCAGCCGATCGACTGTCGCCTGATCGTGGCGCCCGAAAATGATCGCGCCTGGATCATAGTAGTCACTGATGGCTGTGCTTTCCCGAAGGAACTCCGGATAATAGGCAACACCGAAGCCCACACCGGCCTGCCGCCCGGAGGCGCGCTCGAGAGCAGGCAGAACGATGCTCTCCATGGTGCCGGGCAAGATCGTGGAACGCATGACGACCGAATGGAAGGAATTCTTCTCTCGGATCGCCGCACCGATCTCCTCAGCGGCTGCGCTGACATATGCCGTGTCAAGGGAGCCGTTCGGACGCGAAGGCGTTCCAACGCAAACGAATGACAGATCCGAGCCATTGATGGCTTCGCGCACGTCGCTCGTTGCCATAAGGCGCCGGCTACGGATCCCACTTTGTATCAGTTCTCCCAATCCTGGTTCGACAATCGGGCTGATGCCCTCATTGAGAGGGCCGACCTTCTGAGGGTTCGGATCGACGGCGATGACGTGGTGGCCATCATTGGCCAAACACGCCGATGAGACCGCTCCGACATAGCCAATCCCGAAGACACTAACTTGCATTAGGCTGTTCCTGCTGACTGACAGTGGAAATCGAGGCGCCAAATAGAAATGCGCCGGTTGCAGCCCAATAAATACTCCTGCTTTACTCAAAAGCGCTTCACTATTTCGGCTGGAGAGATACCCCATATGGGTTAAGTAGAGAACTACTCCTATCAATAGATCCTCTTTAACTCATAAGAGTAAACCTACCCACTTGATTATTATATTGCACCGCACACTACAATTATTACCAAATTGTACTCTGGTTTTTCTTCGAAAATAGGACCGTTGAACCAAATATAGTCATGCCGAGCATAGAATTGTGGGGACGTCGCTGTTCGGAGAAGCAACTCAGAGAGCAGGCTTCACGAGCCTGTTCTTACAAGTATTCCACGTGGCGAACGTGACAGAGCACTGGAATGCATGTCTTGGTCAGAGTGCGCGCATCAGAAATTTGCAATGCATGCCCCGTACCGCTTGAAGACTTGTAGCCATGATGAGACACCGAGCCTGAGAGCAAGCATATCAACCTACCCCCTTTGGCGAGGGTGGAACCAACTCCATCCGCGCTTCCAGGCATCCTATCGACGCGGCACGGGCATGGGGCGGGAGGCGGCAAGGCAGCGCAGATTGGAAAGCATCAGGTTTACCATCTGCGCTATGAAAAATTGACACTGTCACTGCTGCCGGGAGAATTTTGCAGTTCTTGGTCCGTTGCACAGGCTCTCTAAGGCAAAAGGCATATATAACTTAATTGCATTACGACGAGGGATAACCTCCTATAAAGACGTGTCAGTCTAAGACTCAGAACATTATGGGGCATCAGGAAATTGACTTCGCATCCGTCATTCGCGCCAAGCCGTAGTTTCAATTTGACGCATTGGAAGATCACTCTTCCAACGGATCGAAATGGCACATTCTCAGGCACTGCCAATGAGGTGAAGAACCTCAACGGCTACGTGAACCTTAAGTACTTCTACACGGGATCTGACGGAGCCATGATTTTCAGGGCTCCCGTCGAGGGAGCAACGACGAGCGGCTCGCGATATGCGCGCTCTGAACTCCGGGAGATGAACGGCTCGGAACGGGCAGCATGGACCACCAACCAGGGTGGCTACATGAAGGCTACCCTTACGGTCGACCAAGCTCCGACTCTCTTCAATGGAATGAAAGGCCGTGTCGTCGTAGGCCAAGTTCACGGACAAGACGAGGAGCTCGTCCGCCTCTATTGGGAGAAAGACACGCTTTACTTCGTGAACGATATTGCAGGCGCCACAGGCCGGGAGACCAAGTTTGCTCTAACCAACAAGGCCGGCTTGAAGCCCAACGTCTCCCTCGACGAGAGATTCACCTATTCGATTGATGTCACGGCCAACCGGGTGAAAGTGACTGTCTCCGCCGATGGCCAGAGCTACACGGCTACGGACACAATCCATCAGGCATGGAAAAGCGATGCGTTCTACTTCAAGGCCGGCACCTATCTAGGAGTGAACGAAACCCAGGGAGCCGGCTATGGGCAGACCTCATTCTACGATCTGAAGTTCAGCCATCCCGTCAAAGCCTCCCAGACTTCATCCAAGACAACCGGGCTTCCGACGACGTCGAAGACCTATGCGGGTACGAGCAAAGGCGACAAGCTGACCGGATCGAGCGGAAACGACAGGATCGAGGGCAAGGGCGGGAACGACACGATTTGGGGAAAGAGCGGGAACGACATCCTCGTCGGGTCATCCGGCAGGGATTGCTTCACGTTCGATACGAAGCTTGGAGCCAGCAACATCGATGTCATTCTGAATTTCAACGTGAAGGATGACACAATCCGCCTCAATGACACAGTGTTCGCGAAGCTCAAATCCGGAAAGCTGTCGCCGGAAGGCTTCGTCGTCGGGCCTAAAGCGTTGGATGAACAGGATCGGATCATCTACAACAACAAGACAGGCGGCCTGTTCTATGACCCCGATGGATCCGGCCAAGCCCGTGCCATCCAGTTCGCCAAGATCGATGCGGGCCTGAAGCTGACGGCAGCGGACTTCCTGATCATCTAGCGAGAGCAGGCGCTGCTTCGGGCGCTTCTCGTGGACGTTTCGATGATTGGATGACGATTGTTGTAGGCCTATGGCGATGTCCTCACCCTAAAGAGGTAGGCGGCTGATCGATCACTCCCATTTGCCTCATGCTGAGTTCCGTTCGTGTCGCTATCCGGCTGCCGTACAGCCAAGCTGACCTGCTATTGCCACGATTGGCGTTGAGAAATTTCCCCAACCAAGGGGATATGCATGATTTCTCGTCTTCTTCTTTCCTGCGCGGCCGTCGTGTGCTCTCTGCCTGCCGCAGCGTCAGATCGTGCAACGATCGACACGCTTGTTGCGCAGCACGCCAGAACCCACGGCATTCCCGAAGCTCTGGTTCACAGGGTCATCAGAAGAGAAAGCAGCTATAATCCGCGAGCCCTGAGCCGCGGCAACTTCGGATTGATGCAGATCCGCTACGCAACGGCCCGCGGAATGGGATATCGAGGAGGCGCATCGGGGTTGCTCGATGCCAACACCAACCTCACGTACGCAGTCCCATACCTTGCCAACGCCTATAAGGTTGCAGGCGGCAACGCCGACAGGGCGGTCTCCCTCTATGCACGCGGCTACTACTACGAAGCCAAGCGAAGGGGCCTGCTTCATGCCCTGAGCACGGCGATTGCCGATCCAGTTTCGACTGGCTCCGTCTCGAGGACTGCGGGCGCTTTGCGTTCATCCGCGTTCACGTCTGCCAACGCTCGGTGACACGTCCAGACAGGTGCGATCACCCGTCCTGCGTTCGACGCTCGGCCTGCGTTTGGCCGAGCGTGCTCATTTGCAAAATGCGATCTCAAGCAATCAGGCAGGCTCGGTATCAATGCCCGATTCCGCCAAATCCTTGAAGCCGCCGATGTTGAACACAGCCGTATAGCCCATGTCCTGCAGGGTCTTGCCGGCCAATGCCGAGCGCCCGCCGGATGCACAATGCAGGAGGATGGTTCTGTCCTTCTGAAACGCCGGATTGTGGTACTGGCTTTCCGGGTCGGCACGAAACTCCAACATGCCGCGGGAGACATTGACCGCTCCCTTGAGCTTTCCGCTTTGCTGAACCTCCGTCGGATCACGCACATCCACCACAAGAACATCGCCCGAACGCATTCTCTCGGCAGCCTCATCGGGAGACAGCTTGGGCACTGAGGAATTCGCTTCGGCCAGCAGGTCCTTCACGTTTTTCGCCATAGTCCTCTCCACACGGGTTTCTGCCATCTGGCAGCCCGGCAAGGCTCAGCCTGAGGACGTCATGTGTCAAGAAAGATAAAGGCACATGCGTCATGAACCGGAACGCTTGGAGCATTGCCAGGTCTAGAGCGTTGATGGAGGTCGGTGCATCTCTGCATATCGGAAAGGACGATGACATGCCACGCGAGGCAAGTGATGCGGAGGGCGTCACGTGGACCTGCATTCAGGCCTTCGCAGGTCTCGGAAATGATCCCGAAAAGAAAGATGCCGCGCGCGTGGATGGCGCGGAGGATCAGGTTCATGTGGTCTGCACCCCATCGGGAGGAGCCAAGTCCGTACGCCTCGAACTTCCTGGAGATTGGGAGACGAGCCTATCCGATGACGACTTGCTCCAGGCCATCCGCTCTCAACTCACCGAAGAGGTGACGGCATCCCGGCTCTGACCGCAACTTGCTGCAGTGATCAGCACAGGCATGAGGACAACGGACTGACTATGCCCGATATGCCAAAAATCGCCTTCCTCGACTTCGAGGCCTCTTCCTTGAGCAAGCACAGCTATCCCATCGAGGTGGCCTGGGTCCTCTCAAGCGGCGAGGAGGAGAGCCACCTCATTCGGCCCGATCCGAATTGGGCTGATTGGGACCTCAAGGCTCAGACCATTCACGGACTCTCTCAGGAACGGCTGCATGCGGAAGGAGTGCCGGTTGCGGATGTCGCACGACGGATGATGTCAGCTCTCGCAGGCTATGCCCTCTATGCCACCGCACCATCATGGGACGGGAAGTGGCTGAGTCGCCTGCTGCGGGCTGCAGGGCTGCCACGGCATGCCCTGCGCCTGCAGGATACGGACGCAGTTCACCGGCAGACCATGCAAGAGGTCCTGCTCGAAATGGGCGTGCCGGCTGACCTCCACGATGGCCTCATGAAGGAGGTTCTGTCACAGGCCCAGAGAAAGGATGATGCCTTTGGACCTGCCGAACACCGAGCCCTTGCGGATGCCCGACGCGAGCAGCGCCTCTGGCTCGATATCCGTCGTCGCACTCAGGAGAATGCGGGACGTCTCGGGAATGCTGCCGATCACGCTGCGGGAGCTGGCCGGGCATCCACCAGCCCCTCGTCATAAGGCATTCTCCCGCCCGATGGGCATCACCGCGGTTTGCGATCACTTCGTGCCTCAGTACCCGTCCGGGAGCTCACCTGCGATGTCCCGATTAGGGCGGGTTAGGATTTCAATGCGCCGGCCATCGGGAAGCTGGATCGTCCGAAGCCTCATGACCTCCAGCCCCGCATCGATCCCCTCCTGAACCGATCCATATCGCGTCGCACGAGCCCTTCTTTCGATCCCATTGCGCGGCGGGCGCGCCTCGGAAACCGCGGAACCTGGCTCACGCCGACGAGACACTTTCTCCTCTCGCTTCTGGACACGGGTTGAGCTGCGGGCCTGCTGCGATGGACGGCGTATCTTGCGCTCGTTGACCGATTTTTGCTTGGTTTCCTCGCCTGCTGCCTGCTTTCGCGGGGAAACCTCAGTCGGTGCTTCCGTTTCGGCTGTTTCCTTCTCCTTGGCCGCCTGTGAAGAGGGAGACGCATTGGACAGGTGCGGCGGCGATGGTGCAGGCGCCGGGGCGGCAGCCTGTGGCGGTCCTGTCACGGTAGCCGGCGGCGATGACGGTGTGGTGCTGCCCTCAGGTGGAGGATCGATCCAGGGGCGTCCCTCCTGGGCAAGCACAGGTGCGGCAGCCGACAGAACGCTGATGAGCGACGCTGTCAACAGCCAACGTCCCGGTGACCCTGCCATGATACAACTCCCTTCCTGTGATGAAGGAACGCTTGTGCCGCCATTGCCGGTTCCACGGCTTCCGGCTTATTCAGGAGTGTCTGGAACAAATCCCTGCGAAGCATAGGCTTTCAGCTTGAGAATCTCTGCATCCGCAATGGCCTGCCTCCTCATCGGCGAAGCCAGGCCGTATCCGCCCTGATTGTCTGGGACGCAAAATTGGTGGGAAAGGCGCCTCAGCCCTTGTGCAAGCTCTGCTGTAACCGAAATAAGGGGCGCGCACTTATGGGAAGGCTTCATGGACCAGCTTTTTGCTCTCGCGGCGGACCCGGCCGCATGGGTTGCCTTGGCGACCCTTGTCGTCATGGAGGTTGTGCTTGGTATCGACAATCTCATCTTCATCTCGATTCTGACCAACAAGTTGCCCGCTCATCAGCAGGCAAGGGCCCGCCGCATCGGCATTGGGCTGGCTCTCATTCTTCGTCTGGGCCTGCTCGGGACGATTGCGATCATTGTTCAACTGACTGAGCCGCTCTTTACCGCCTTCGGCCATGGCTTCTCGTGGCGAGACCTGATCCTGATCGCAGGCGGCTTGTTCCTGGTCTGGAAGGCCACCAAGGAGATCCACCACCACGTTGACCCCAATCCAGGTCCGGATCTCTTCGAGGGCGAGAAGGCTCAGATGAGCTTCGCCTCCGCGATCGTGCAGATCCTGCTGCTGGACCTCGTCTTCTCCATCGACAGCATCATCACAGCGGTCGGAATGACAGATCACGTGCCGATCATGGTGATTGCTGTGGTGGCCGCTGTGACGGTGATGTTGCTCGCAGCGGATCCTCTGGCGCGCTTCATCCAAGCGAACCCGACGGTCGTGATGCTCGCGCTCGGCTTCCTGCTCATGATCGGCATGGTCCTGATCGCGGAAGGCTTCGGCGCTCATGTGCCCAAGGGCTATATCTACGCGGCCATGGCGTTCTCGGCCCTGATCGAGGGGCTGAACATGCTCTCCCGACGATCCAGGCGAGGGCACTAACCTGAAGAAGACCGGCGCGGCGGAAGCGGCTGCGCCGGTCTTCAGCCGTATGGTCGCTCAGTCCCCAGCCTGCGTCGCCTCGGCCGCAGTCCAGAGGCTCAGGATGGCATCAGGGTCCGTCATCCTGAAAAGCTCCTCCACACTGAGCCCAATGGAGGCTCCATATCGGAGCATCTTCTCGCGATCAGTTTCGAAGGTGTCCCTGTCGGCCCATTCTGGACGAGCGTCGATCAGGGCACTCATCATCCGCCAGATCCTGTGAGCTTGTGAGGGACCGAACGTCATAAATGTCACTTTCGAAGCTGCTCTTCCTGTTGGAGATAAGCAACAAGGATCAACAACAGGCTAAATGTAACTGTAACAATAAAACCTGTACGCGGCCTGTCATCTTCTAGGTCTCGTACATTTGTCTTAGT
This sequence comes from Microvirga sp. jy35, assembly GCF_056148915.1. NCBI lineage: Bacteria > Pseudomonadati > Pseudomonadota > Alphaproteobacteria > Hyphomicrobiales > Methylobacteriaceae > Microvirga > Microvirga sp. jy35. The sequence continues at coordinate 96,298 of NZ_JBWBEW010000005.1, forward strand.
CTCCACAGCAGACAGGCTTCCGTCCTGCCTCTGCGTCAACAATTTCGTTGGTCTGCTAATTGCTTTCGCTTATAGAATAAATTCAAATTTGATTGTTGTGCGGTCGGATGAAGCGCCTGTTATCAGAAGTCTATTTGCACCTGATCGCAGGCGTGATCGCACTCGGAATCCTCGGGATTTCCGCCCATACGCTCTGGATGGACCGTCTCGGCACCTGGCAGGAAGCCGAGAAATCCTCCAGGAATGTGCTGACCACCATCGCCCGCGATCTAGACAGCAATCTTGAACTGCTCGATCTGTCCTTGAAGGGAGCGATGGAGGGACTTCACCACCTCAGCTTCCATAAGCTTAGTGCCGATCTCCAGTATCGGATGCTGTTCGACCGTGTGGCTTCGGCAAGCTTCATGGCATCTCTCCTTCTCGTAGACAGCAACGGCGCCTTGATTGCCGACGCAGGGCCGTTGATCGCCTCACGGTCCCTCAACGTGTCAGACCGCGAGTACTTTAAGGCCCACAAGGACTCGCATCACCTCGGGCTTTACGTGAGCCGTCCCTACCGGAGCAAAGCACCCCATGGGGATCTCACCATCGGGATCAGCCGAAGGCTCTCCGACTCTAACGGCGGCTTTGCTGGAGTGGTCATGGGATCGATTGCCCTGAACACCATCAATCAGCGGTTCGAGCACCTGAGCCTCGGTCGACAGGGAACCATCAACCTGTTCCGGAATGACGGCGTCCTGCTCACGCGCTACCCCTTCGACGAGAGCCAGATCAATCAGGAATTTGGCGGATCCCCCCATGTCCAGCGGCTCTTGAGCGACAAGTCCGGCACCTTCGACTCGGTATCCCCCATAGACGGCGTGCATCGCATCATCTCGTTTGGGCGGTTGGAAAAGTACCCCCTCGTTCTCACCGTGGCACTGTCGGTGGAGGATGTTTTTTCCGCCTGGGAGCGAAAAGCCCTTGTCCTCAGTCTCGTGACTCTGGTGCTTTGCTGTGCCGTGGTCGGACTGACGTTCCTTTTCCAGCGGGAGTTGAAGCGGCGCACGAGAGCCGAGACCAAGCTCAGGCGAATTGCCAGAACGGATGACCTGACAGGGCTGCCGAACCGTCGCGCCTTCCGCGAAACCTTCGAACGCGAATGGCGCCAGGCCATCCGCTCGGGCTCAGCCCTGTCGCTGCTGTATATCGACGCCGACTACTTCAAGAGTTTTAACGATCGCTACGGACACGGACGTGGCGATGAGGTTCTGCGCGCGATCGCCGGAACGCTCGACGCCAGCATCCGGCGCCCGCGCGACATCGCAGCCCGCTATGGCGGCGAGGAGTTCGCCGTCATCCTGCCAGAGACGGATCTGGCAGGCGCCTTGAGGCTTGCCGAAACTATCCTTCAGACCATCACCGCGATGGCGATCGTGCATGAGGGCAGCCCTTACCACATCGTCACGGCATGCATCGGTGTCGCCTCGGCACGACCCTCCCGCGGAAATGAGCGGAACACCCTTCTCGAGGCTGCTGACCAAGCCCTCTATCGGGCGAAAGCCGCGGGCCGCAACACCGTCCGCAGCCCTGGGGAGGATGTCGCGCAGCGCCGATCATCCTTCCCGAACGCGGCAGCCTGATCGCGGCCCCTCGACCGAGCCGGTCAGGCCAACGCGATGCATTCGATCTCGATGTCGAACTCCATGGGCCAGGATGCGACCGGCACGAAGGTCCGCGAGGGCGGGTTCTCGGGGAAGAAGCGGGCATAGACGCGGTTGATGGTGCCATAGAAGCCGGCATTGGCCGCATAGATCCGCACCATCACGACCTTGTCGAGCGAGGTTCCGGCACTTTCCAGGCAATGCTGAAGTGCCCGGAGCGAAGCTTCCGTCTGCACCTCGATATCGCCCTTCACGAAGCCACCGCTTTCCATATTGAAGGGCGGAGTGCCCGACACGAACACGAACCCGTTCGCCCTTGTCACCATGGACAGGGGCACGCCCACCTTCCGCACGCCTTCGGAGAGAATGGGAACTTCAACAACTTCCTTGGACATGAGCAGCCTCTTCCAACATGACAGGCACTGTAGCGAATGGCGACAGTAGCGCCAGCCCCGAGATTCGCGGCTGTCGTGGAGGTGTTCCTAAAGCTTGGCGCGGGTGCTGCGCGGGGTCGCCAGCAGGAGATTCGTCTCCGACGCGATGACCCCCGGGATCAGGCGCACCCGCCGCAGGATGGCGTCGAAATCCGATAGGCTCGTTGCACCGAGTTCCACGATGAGGTCCCACTTGCCATTCGTGGTGTGAATGGCGCTCACTTCCGGAAAGCCGCCAAGCGCATCCACCACCCGGTCGCCTGCCCTCCCCTCCACCTCGATCAGCATGATCCCGCGCACGGGCAGCGCAACGGCATCGGCCCGGAGGATCACCGTATAGCCGACGATGTCCCCGGACCGTTCGAGGCGCTCCATCCGGGAACGGACCGTCGCGCGCGAGGCGCCGAGAGCCAGGGCGAGGTCCGAGACGCTCCGCCGCCCGTTGTGCCGCAGGAGCGTGATCAGGCGCTGGTCGAGGTCATCCATCGGGTGCCGTTCTGGTTAGCTGTACATGCCAATATGATCATAAGTTCTGCGCTTTTTGTCAAAGTAGCTTGTTCATTCTGCCAAGGCCATCGGGTAGCTTGACGGCAAGGGCAGGGAGAGACGAATGGCTTCGACCACGTGCATCGTTCTAGGCATACCCGTGCAGGAGGGCGCCGGTCGCCTGGGCTGCGACATGGGTCCCAGCGCCTTCCGGACAGCAGGTCTGGTGACGGAGCTGCGCAATCTCGGCTATGCGGTCGAAGATCGCGGCACCATCGCGCCAGCGCCGCTGCGGGAGCTTCGCCACCCGAACGGGGCTATCAAGGCCTTAGCCGAAACGGTGGCCTGGACCGAGGCCATAGCCGAGGCTGCCTATAAGGCGAGCGGCGACGGCATGCCGATCTTCATCGGCGGGGATCACAGCCTTTCGGCCGGGTCCATGACGGGGCTGGCCCGCCGGGCCGCCAGGGAAGGCCGGGAGCTTTTCGTCCTCTGGCTGGACTCACACCCGGATTTTCACACGCTTGAGACGACCACGAGCGGCAACCTCCATGGCGTGCCGATGGCTTATGCGACAGGCATGAAGGGCTTCGAGGGCTTCTTCCCGACTGTGGCCAACCCGCTCAAGCCACAGAACGTCTGCATGATGGGAATCCGCAGCGTCGATCCGGCGGAACGGGCAGCCCTTTCCACGGCCGGTGTGACGGTTCACGACATGCGCGCCATCGACGAGAACGGCGTGGCCCCGCTCCTCGATGCTTTCCTCAAACGCGTGGCTGCTGCGGACGGCATTCTCCACGTGAGTCTGGACGTGGATTTCCTCGATCCGGGCATTGCTCCCGGCGTCGGCACGACGGTTCCCGGCGGCGCCACCTTCCGCGAGGCTCATCTCATCATGGAGATGCTTCACGACAGCGGACTGGTGAGAAGCATCGATCTGGTCGAACTCAATCCCTTCTTGGACGAGCGCGGCCGCACGGCCCTGCTGATGGTCGACCTCGTCTCGAGCCTCATGGGCCGGCGCGTGCTCGACCGCCCGACCCAGAGCTACCGTCACACGCCGAAGAACCATTAAGCCATGAACCTGAAACTGAACATCGTCCCCTTCGTCAGCGTCGACCGTATGATGAAGCTCGTTCTCACTATTGGCGTGGAGCGCTTCCTGCTGGAGCTTGCGGAGTGCATCGAAGCCGATTTCCGGCGATGGGAATCCTTCGACAAGACCCCCCGGGTGGCCTCGCACAGCCGCGAGGGCGTGATCGAGCTCATGCCGACCAGCGATGGCGAGGTTTATGGCTTCAAGTATGTGAACGGGCACCCTAAGAACACCCGCGAGGGACGTCAGACCGTAACGGCGTTCGGCGTACTGGCCGATGTGGCAACCGGCTATCCCGTGCTTCTGACCGAGATGACCATTCTGACGGCTCTGCGCACCGCCGCCACATCGGCGGTTGCGGCCAAACACCTCGCTCCCAAGGGCTCGCACTCCATGGCCATCATCGGCAACGGCGCGCAGGCCGAATTCCAGGCCCTCGCGTTCAAGGGGCTGCTTGGCGTCGACTCCCTGCGGCTCTACGACATCGACCGCTCGGCCAGCACGAAATGCGTGCGCAATCTCGCGGGCCTAGGCTTCGGCATTGCCGTCTGCAACTCCATTGAGGAGGCGATGGAGGGCGTCCAGATCGTCACGACTGTGACGGCCGACAAGCAGAACGCCACGATCCTCACCGACAACATGGTCGGCTCAGGCCTCCACATCAACGCGGTCGGCGGCGACTGCCCCGGCAAGACCGAGCTGCACGCCGACATCCTCAAGCGCTCCGACATCTTCGTGGAATATCCGCCGCAGACTCGCATCGAAGGCGAGATCCAGCAGCTCCCGCCGGAACATCCAGTCAAGGAATTGTGGCGCGTGATTGCAGGGCTCGAGCCCGGCCGCACGGGCGACCGTCAGATCACCCTCTTCGATTCCGTCGGCTTCGCCATCGAGGATTTCTCGGCCCTGCGCTATGTGAAGCGTCAGATCGAGCAGACAGGCCTCTACGACGAACTCGATCTCCTGGCCGACCCCGACGAGCCGCGAGACCTCTTCGGCATGCTGCTGCGCGCGGCCGCCACACCGAATGCGGCGTGAACTCAAACGAGGGCTGTAGGATAGAGGGTTTGAAGTGGTAGCGGAGGAGGGATTTGAACCCCCGACACAAGGATTATGATTCCTCTGCTCTGACCAACTGAGCTACTCCGCCCCAGGCAGCGGGGCGGACCCCGCGTCAGGCAAGCGCGATATAGGGAAGGTTCGCCCTCAGTGTCAAGAAAGACCCGCGGGGAAACTGCGGATTTGTCGCCATCCTGTCGGCCATGTGCCTGGACGGCAGGATCTCGGCGAACTGCGCTTAGAGCCTGCGGCCGCCCGCGTTGGACGCCGGGCCTTTCCGGTCAGCCCTTGGGCTTCATCCGCCAGAGCTGGAAGCCTTCGGTCGAGACCGCCTGTTCGATGGCCTTGCGGTTGAACTTGTGCGGCGGGGTCTCGCGGGAGTTCAGCGTGCCGGTCAGACCCCAGGGGGCGTACTTGGCCGGGAGCTTCGTGCCGGATTCGTCACCTGCAAAAGCGTGAAGATCGTCCTTGGCCTGGGAGGTGAACATGAAAAGGCGCATTGGAAGTGCTTTCGTGATCTGGAGTTGGCCTTGCCCTTGGAGATAGGGCCTTGAGCTCGGAAGTCACGTCCTGCAGGCGCGCCTTCGGCTCATCCTCCCACCCGGCAGCGTCAGGCTTTCTTCTTGATTCTCATGAGCTTGAAGAAGCCGCTCGGGAACAGGGACCTCAGCTCCACGACCTCCATGCGCCCCGTCCGCTGAGCCCAGTTCTCGACCCGCGACGCCTTGAAGGCCGAGCTCCAGCCGATAGCCTTGGCGATGGGAGAGACCATCTCCTCCACGGCTGCGATGGGGCCGGAGGGCTGCCCCCAGTGGTTGGCCAGCACGATTTCGCCGCCCGGCTTGAGCACGCGCATGAACTCGTCCAGCGCCGTCTCCGGCTCGGGAACCAGGGTGATGATGAACTGCGCGGTCACCGCGTCGAAGGTCCCGTCCGGGAAGCCGAGACGGGTGACGTCCATCACCTGCAGGCTCTTCACATGGCTGAGGCCCTTCCTGTCCACTTTCTCCTGAGCCCGGCGAAGCATGTCCTCGGAGAGATCAACCCCATAGACCTCGGCGTGCCTGGGATAGTAGCCGAGGGACAGACCGGTGCCGACGCCGGCCTCCAGCACCTTCGGGCCGCAGGCGACGGCGGCGTTCACGGCGGCGCGGGCGGCCGGTTCGGTCAGCTTGTCGTAGACGAGGTCGTAGATCGGCGCCCAACGCGCATAAGCCTTGCGCATCAGAACGGTGGTCGCTCCATCCGTCATAAACGTCCCTTCGGTCGAGGCCTCAGGCCGCGGCGGGCGCGGCTTCGGCCAATGTGCGAGCAATTGTGCCCCCGCCAAGCACACGTGCCCGCGGAGCATCGCTCTCATAGATGACACAAGCTTGACCGGGAGACACCCCGTCTTCCGCCGATAACAGCTCGACCGTAGTGCTGGTTCCTGTGGATCGTAAGGTGGCGGGGCGCGGCTCGCGGGTGGAGCGGACGCGCACGGCCACTTCCATGCCCTTTTCGCTCAAGGACTCGAGCGGCACATCGCCGAGCCAGTTCATATCCGTGACGCGGATGAGCCGGGTGGCCAGCGCCTCCCGGGGACCGACTACCACGCGAGCCTCCTTGGCTTCGAGGCGGACCACGTAGAGCGGCTCGCCGACGGAGAGCCCCAGGCCCTTCCGCTGCCCCACCGTGTAGTGGATGATGCCCTCGTGGCGCCCGAGCACCCGGCCATCGATGTGGACGATCTCGCCGCCCTGCACGGCGCCCGGCTTCAGGCGCTCGATCACGTCGCTGTAGCGGCCTTGAGTGACGAAGCAGATGTCCTGGCTGTCGGCCTTTTCCGCTACGGTGAGCCCGAATTCCCGCGCCAGCTCGCGGGTCTGCTCCTTGGGCAGCTCGCCTAAGGGGAAGCGCAGCAGGTCGAGCTGCTCCGGCGTGGTGGCATAGAGGAAGTAGCTCTGGTCGCGATCCGGATCGGCGGCGCGATGGAGGGCTCGGCGGCCATCGGGCAGGCGGCGGCTGGCCACATAATGGCCGGTGGCGAGCACATCGGCGCCGAGTTCCCTGGCGGTTTCCAGGAGATCGCGGAACTTGATGGAGCGGTTGCACTCGACGCAGGGGATCGGCGTCTCGCCTTCCAGATAGCTCTGGGTGAAGCGGTCGATCACGGCCTCGCGGAAGCGGGCCTCGTAGTCGAGCACGTAATGGGGGATGCCGATGGCCTCCGCCACCCGGCGGGCATCGTAGATGTCCTGGCCGGCGCAGCAGGCGCCCTTCCGGTGCGCGGCGGCGCCATGGTCGTAGAGCTGGAGCGTGATGCCGATGACGTCGTAGCCCTCGCGCTTGAGGAGGGCCGCGACGACGGACGAGTCCACGCCGCCCGACATCGCTACCACGACGCGGGTCTTCGAAGGGTCTGTAGGCAGGTCGAGTGAGTTGAGCATCATTCCATCCAGAGGCGCCGTTCAAGGCGGCGCACGGGAGGGGCCAAAGCCCTTCTATAGCGCATCGTGCGGAAAAGTGGACCCGTTTTCGCTGACGCGGCCCTCCGGGTCCGCGTCAAACGATGCGCCAGCCAAGAGCATGAGCATCGGAATGGACCCCAAAAGTGGTTCCCACTTTAGGGTCAGATGCTCGTGCGCCACAAATCTTAAAGGGAAAGTGCAGCGGAATAAGGCAACGTTAATGTTTATGGCTAAGCTTAGGCACTCTCGATAACCGCCTGATTGGGCTTAGGAAAACATTAAGTCCCGTCGCGTAGGTTCGAGCCACTGAGGTCGTTGAATTTTTGTGTGAGCGTATCATGACCGAACCCCACCGCCCTAGGGTCAAGTATGTCATAGGGCCCGATGGCAGTCCCCTGACGATTGCCGACCTTCCCCCTTCCAGCACCCGCCGCTGGGTCATCCGCCGAAAGGCCGAGGTTGTCGCCGCCGTTCGCGGCGGTCTCCTGAGCCTCGAAGAAGCCTGCCAGCGCTACACGCTGACCACCGAGGAGTTCCTCAGCTGGCAGCTGTCCATCGACCAGCATGGCCTGGCGGGCCTGCGCACCACGCGCATCCAGCAGTACCGGCAGTAAGCACGCCGAGAGATTCGACAATGAGGCGCTGCTCACCCGAGCCAGCGCCTTTTTCCATTTCAGGCCGAAACCCGACACCTGAAGCTCTGCCGTTAAGAGCTTCCTAACCATAAGATGAGCATAAACTCCTGAATCACTTCTCCTTAAGGCAGGCTCTCAACGTGCTCGGCACCCAGGATCTGTTAGGCCAACAAGGCTTCCTCGAAGCGACAGCCGTTTTGCCCTCCCCTGCCGGTCAAGATCAGACCGTCGAGACTCTCAGGCGGATTCTGGTCGGCAGGACCATCGCCGACGTAGAGCAGAACCTCATCCTCGACACGCTCGCCTCCTGCATGGGAAACCGGACCCATGCGGCCCGAATCCTCGGCATCTCGATCCGCACCCTGCGCAACAAGCTCAACGAATACATGCAGGCGGGCATCGTCGTGCCGGAGCCGGGTCAGCGTCCTGCCATCTGAGCGCCGGCGCTTTTCCTCAGCGCCTTACTGATCGGAGGACGACAGCGGCGGCGGCGGCACGGAGCCGTCGGCGACCATCCGTCCGCGCCAGGCCTGCGCCAGCCGCGCCCGCTCGAACAGAAGGACGACCACCAGCGACAGGCCGAAGGGAACCAGGAGATAGAACAGGCGGAAGATGATGAGCGCCGCCAGCACATCCGCCTTGGGGATGTCCGGCATGGCCGTGAGGAAGACGAGCTCGAACACCCCCAGGCCGCCGGGGGCATGGCTCACCAGGGCCGCCGAGAAGGAGGCCAGGAACACGGCGAGGACGACGATGAAGCTCGGCTCCAGATGCGCCGGGAGCACGAAATAGATGATGCCGGCAGCGCCCAGGAGCTCGAGCGGCGCCGCGATCAGCTGGCGCACCATGATGGCCGGGCGGGGATACTCGAGCTTGGCCTTGCGGATGACGAGCGGCGGAAGGTGCAGGGAGGACCCGACCACGTAGAGGGCCACGAAGCCGAGCAGCAGCAGCCCGACGATGCGAGCCGTGGCCGGATTTGTCAGCATCGAGGGGAGCAGCTCCTCCAGCCTGTGAAGGAGTGTAGGGTCGGCCACCAACACGACGCCGCCGAGCAGGATGGTACCGAGCCCGAAGGTGAAGGAACAGAGGGCCACCAGCACGGCGATCTGCGGGGCGCTCAGGCCCTTCGAGGTGTAGGCCCGGTAGCGCACGACGGCGCCGGAAAAGACCGAGGCGCCGATATTGTGGGAGAGCGCATAGGTCGTGAACGACGTGACGGACACGAACAGCCAGGAGATATGACGGACGCCGAGATGGAGCAGCGCGATCCGATCGTACCAGGCGAGCGCCGCATAGGCGAAGAGGGTCGAAAGTGCGGCCAGACCGTACCGATGGGAGGGAACGGCGGTCAGGCTGTCCCAGACGTCGTCCAGGGACATGCCACGAAGTTCGCGGTAGAGAAGCCAGCCGGAGATGATGACTGCCAGCAGCCCGATCACGGGCCAAATGAACTCACGCACATTCTTCATCGAGCCGGCACATCTCCCTGGTTGGCTCTTCTGTGCCCACAATCCCCTTAGTTCGCAAGGGGATATTGACCCGCAGGCACATGACATAAGGTCCAATGGAAGAGCGTGACGCTAGGAGGCAATCGCTCTATCAAGCAGCCTTGTCCTTGAAGACCCCGAAAGGCGATTCCTATGACGAGCGCAGCGGCAGTGGCTCTCAACCTCAACGGCTATACCGATCTACCTCCCGGCAAGATCGCGGCTATCGTCACTTACCTTGAAATGCGGGAGCCGCCGGATCTGCCCTCGATCCGGACACCGGAAGAGTGGACGCTCCAGCGCATCGGTCCCAGCCGGCCGCGGTACCGGTCGCTGTTCCGCGAGGTAGGCGAGCCCTGGCTCTGGTTCAGCCGGGCCGTGATGTCCGATGACAAACTCGCAGCGATCCTCGACGACCCAAAGGTGGAGGCCTACGCTCTCCATGATGGAACCCGCGATGTGGGCCTGCTCGAACTGGACTTCCGCAGCGAGAACGAGGTCGAGCTCGCCTTTCTGGGGCTCGTGCCCGGTTTCATCGGACAGGGAGCAGGACGCTTCCTGATGAACGAGGCCATCCGTCGTGCCTTCGCCCGGCCGAAGCAGCGTTTCTTCGTTCATACCTGCACGCTCGACTCGGCCGGCGCCCTCGCCTTCTATATCCGCTCGGGCTTCACGCCTTACCGGCGCGCCATCGAGGTGGCAGACGACCCGCGCCGTCTCGGATTTCTCCCCAGGGAGACGGCACCCCATATTCCGCTCCTGAGGCCCGAGGCATGAAAAAGGGCGCACCGGTCTGGTGCGCCCTGTGGGATTTCGGTGCGGCGGCGTTCAGGCCGTGGCGCGAACGACGCGACCCTGGCCAGCCTGGCTGATGGCGGCGTCCAGGGAGCGCTCGCGGTCCTCGAGACTCTCGGCCCGCTTCAGGTCTTCGAACGCCTCCCCAAGCTCGGCCTTCGCGTCGTCGAGCTGGATGTGCAGGTTCTGAGCCGAGAGGCGCAGGTTGTCCCGCCTCTGGGCCGCAGCGCGCGCGTAGGTCGGATAGGCAAAGTGGTTGAGGTCGGTGATACCGGCCTTCTGCTCTTCCGCTGCGATTTCCCGATCAAGGTCAGCCGCCATGCGGTCGAACTCGGCGATCATCATCTCGATCTGCGCCACGCGGCGACGTTTTTCGTCGACCTGAAAGCGCTTGAGGCGGATGAGCGTGTCCCGCGACTTCATCTTGATTCAACTCCACACGTCGCTGTTTCATTTCGCCTCACGGATCGCTCAGTTACCCGCCAGACATGCGACACCATCGCCGATGGAGGTTGAGCTTTCCTTACCGGCTCCGACAAAAAATTCCTGTGATCTCAATCCCCTGGGCAAAGCCTTGCTCCGATCTTGCGTTTGGCCGGCCGCGTAAACCTTTCGTTTACCGATTTCGTTAACACTGGCCTGGTCACGGTCGCGGCTCCCTTCGGGTCCGTCCCCGGACAAGGCTGAAACGCTTGAGTGATAAGCTTTTGGGATGTTGTAAGGCGGTTCCCTATGGTTACCCAGAATCCACAGGATAGTTGCCTTCGGCGGATGATCTGCCTGTCAAGTTCGTTAAGCGCTTGCGTCCCAGAATCAGGGTTTGTTAACCATTCCGTACTAGCGTTTCGAATCAGTTCAAAAGAGCATCCGCCGCAGGCCCGGTGGCGGATGAACAGCCTTCCGCTGTTTGGACGCTCAAGGGCAAGGGCTGGGGATTGAACATGCGCGTACTTCTGATCGAAGACGACAGCGCGACAGCGCAAAGCATCGAACTGATGCTGAAGTCCGAGAATTTCAACATCTACACGACGGATCTCGGAGAAGAGGGCATCGACCTCGGCAAACTCTACGATTACGACATCATCCTGCTCGATCTGAACCTGCCCGACATGTCGGGCTACGAGGTTCTGCGGACGCTCCGCGTCGCGAAGGTTAAGACGCCGATCCTGATCCTCTCCGGCATGGCCGGCATCGAGGACAAGGTGAAGGGTCTCGGCTTCGGCGCCGACGATTATCTCACCAAGCCGTTCCACAAGGACGAGATGGTGGCCCGCATCCATGCGATCGTGCGCCGCTCTAAGGGTCACGCCCAGTCGGTGATCACCACCGGCGATTTGATCGTCAATCTCGACACCAAGACGGTCGAAGTCGGCGGCGCCCGCGTGCACCTGACCGGCAAGGAATACCAGATGCTGGAGCTCCTCTCCCTGCGCAAGGGCACGACCCTGACCAAGGAGATGTTCCTCAACCACCTCTATGGCGGCATGGACGAGCCGGAGCTGAAGATCATCGACGTCTTCATCTGCAAACTCCGCAAGAAGCTCGCCAACGCTTCACAGGGCCGCAACTACATCGAGACCGTCTGGGGACGCGGCTACGTGCTGCGCGAGCCCACCGAGGCGGAAGAGCGGATTGCGATCTGACGCAAGTCACACGCGACATGAAAAAAGCCCGGCGGAATGCCGGGCTTTTCTTTTGTGCGTTCAGGAGAATGTCGTCGGCTGTCTTATGCGGTGACAGCCCTGATCGTCACCTCGTCGCCCTCAATGGAGAAGTCGATATTCATGTTCGATGCGCGGGCCACCATGCCGGCATAAAAGATCTGGATGCCATGGGCATCGACCGTGCCGGACTCCGAATCGCCGGCGAGGAGCGCCTCGGAATGGGCGGGAATGCGGGCGTTCAGGCCTTTCGACACGATGGTGAAGGCGCAGGCCTCCGCGTCGCCCGTCACCGTCACGGCAATCGAGCCGCCCCGCGGAATGGCCGTGGTGGCTATCATCACCAGATTGAGGAGCAGCTTCACCCGGTTCTTCGGGAACAGGAGCCGGGGCGACGACCAGGAGAAGCTGATCTTGTCGTCGAGGAAGAGCCCGCGGGCCACCTGCTCGGCATCGCCGAGATCGATGGAGGCGCCGGCGGAGCCTGCCGCCCCGAAGGCGAGGCGGGCGAACTGCAGGCGGGCCGAGGCCTGCCTGGCGCTCTTCTGGATCAGGTCGAGCGCGAAGTCGCGCATGGAGGCGTCGCTGTCGTCCTCCAGAACCTCGAGCCCGTTGACGATCGCACCCACCGGCGAGATCACGTCATGGCAGACGCGTGAGCAGAGAAGAGCGGCGAGGTCGAGCGAATCGAGGGAGATCGTGGCCATGAGGGCTCCGGAGACAGCGTAACGTCAGCTGTTCATTCATGAATTCGAAATTTCGATGCGCATGAATACAGCCAAACAGGAAAGAGAACGTGAACCCGGATACCCGGCTCCGAGTTCTTTGGAAAGCGGGCAAAAAGACATCGACAGCCCGCCAGGGAACAGGCACAAATCCATGATGCGCTTCGATGGACAAGACCCCGACGAGATCGCCCTGAAGCTTGCTCACATCGCCCGGGAGGCAGGACGGGTCCTGCGCGGCATGGAGAGCGCGCTGGTGGACAAGCGCATCAAGGACGACGGAACCCCCACGACCGCGGCCGATCTGGCGGCGGAGCAGCTGATCATCCGGCGCCTGGGCGAGGCGTGGCCGGGCGTTCCGGTGGTGGCGGAGGAAACCTCCAGCACGGCCCAGCCGGATCATTATTTCTTCCTGGTCGACCCTCTCGACGGCACCGGCGACTTCATTCATGGCACCGGCGAGTACAGCGTCAACATCGCCCTGATCCGGGGCACCCGGCCCATGGCGGCCGTCGTGGCGGCTCCGGCCATGGGGTCGATCTGGATTGCCGGCGAAAACGCCCGCATGAGCGCCCTGCCCGACGGCGGGGAGGCGAACTTCGACTGGCGCGAAGCGAAGGTGCGCCCGGCGCCCGAGAAGGATCTGGTGGCTCTGGTGAGCCGCCGCCATGGCGATATCGCGACGGACGCCTGCCTCTCGGTTCTGTCGATCGGCACACGGCGCATGACCTCCTCGGCCCTCAAGTTCTGCCTCATCGCCTCGGGCGAGGCCGACGTTTACGTGCGCTGCGGCCCGACCATGGAATGGGACACGGCGGCGGGCGACCACATCCTCACCTGTGCCGGCGGCAGCGTGGTCGGACCGGGGGGAGCCCCCCTCACCTATGGCCATGAGGACAGAGGCTACCGGAACGGCCCCTTCGCGGCCATCGGCGACACGGCCCTGGCTCCTCGGCTGGACCTTCCCGTATCAGCTTCGGCCGCGTAGGATCCCCTTCAAATACTGACGTCTTCGCCGGGAGCCGGGCCAGCCCAGCTCAAAACAACAGGGAGTCCTTATCGAAGGGCTATTCCGTACAGAGATTGTTAGGGTTGATGACCGTAAGGTTCGAACCTCGATAGCAGCCTTTCGGCCCATCACGGCTGAATTGCCCCCTGTCTCATGCGAGGAGATAGCCCATGCGCTCCCGGCCAACCATTCTTGCGGCTGCGGCCTTTGCCGCCCTGATCAGCGCCCTGCCCCTGCAGGCCTCCGCCCAAACCGTCCAGCGCGCCTATGTTGCCAATCCCGGCAGCCCGGAATCCTTCCGCTCCGATGAACTGGTCGAGTCCGGACATCAGTTCTTCGGCTCGGCCTCCCGCGGCCTTGCCCTTGCGCTCCAGGAAGCGATCCGCCGCTGGGGCGAGCCCAACGGCTACATCCTGGGACAGGAGGCCTCCGGCGCCTTCTTCGGCGGCCTGCGCTACGGCGAGGGCAAGCTCTTCACCCGCAATGCCGGGGATCGCCGGATCTTCTGGCAGGGTCCCTCTCTGGGTTTCGACGTGGGTGGCGACGGCGCCCGCACCATGATGCTCGTCTACAACATGCCTTTCACCGATGCGCTCTATAAGCGCTTCGTCGGCGTGGACGGCTCGGCCTATTTCATCGGCGGCTTCGGGGTGACTGCCGTGGCGGCGGACGAGATGGTCGTGGTGCCGATCCGGGCCGGCGTCGGGGCCCGCCTGGGCGTCAACATCGGCTACCTGAAGTTCACCTCGGAACCGACCTGGAATCCTTTCTAGGCTCTCACGCGAGCAGGTGCCGTCTCCAAGGCAGTGGAAACTGCCCCCGGATGCGCTACAACGGGCGGTCTGGAGCGTTCCGGCTCTGGAAACCTGCGCGGGCACAAGGCAAGGTGCTTGAGCGTTACCGGTCAAGCACCTTGGAGTTGGCGTCGGCGTGATCGAAACAATCATGATTTTCGCGTTGGGGTTCGTCGCAGCCTCCCTCATCGCGCTTCTGATCATCCCTGCCGTCAATGCCCGCGCCGAGCGTCTCGCCCGGCGCAGGGCCGAGGCGCTGTTTCCCATGTCGATCTCCGAATTGACGGCGGAGAAGGACCACCTGCGTGCGGAATTCGCCGTTCTCCAGCGGCGCATCGAGCGCAAGGCGGAGGAGGCGCTGTCCTACAAGCGGGAAAGCATGGAGGAACTGGGCCGGCGGGCGATCCGTATCGAGGCCCTCGAGAGCACCCTTGCGGAGCGCGACCAGACGGTGGCCCAGCTCGAAGTCAACCTCGCCGCCACCCAGACGCGGCTCGCGGCCACCGACGAAGATCTCGCACAGACCAAGACCTTCCTCACGAGCACCCGCGAGACCCTGACCGCCCTCGAGAATGCTCACCGGGCAACCCTGAACGAGCTGTCCAACACCCGCATGGAGCTGGAGCTCACCCAGCACGAGCGCTCCAGGACGAAGACCGAACTCCTTCATGCGGAGGAGAAGCTTGCCCGCCTGGAGGTGGAGTTCGCCGACATGGAGCGCCGGCTCACGGCAGCCCTGAGCGATCTGGACACCAAGCGCATCACCATCTCGGATCTCGAGACCCGCCTCATGACCCAGACGGCCCGGGGCAACGACTTCGAGCGGGCCTTGAACGAGCGGCACAGCGAATTGTCCGACGAGCGCCTGCGTCTGGCCGAGCTGGCCAAGGGTATTGCCGCCGAGCAGGAGCGGGGCCTGATCCTTGAGCAGCGCATCCGCGAGATCGAAGCGGAGCGCGACGAAGCCCAGGAGCGGCTTGCGAACCTGGAGGTTTCGGGAGGCCAGAACGATGAACTGCGCCGCCAGATCTCCGAGGTGGCCGTTCAGATCATGAAGAGCGGTGGCGATCCTTCGACTGAGGCCAAGCCCCGCGAGAACAACAGGTCCCGCGAGGGCAAGCGGCGGCGCTCGGCCGGCAAGTAATTCTCAGACCTTACTTCGGATCGACCTGCTGGTTGCCGCCAGGGCTGCCCGGGGGGCGAATGACCGGCGTGGTGCCGGGATTGGGCACGGGCGCCGGCACGGTGATGTCCGGGGTGGCGGTCTCCGGCGGCCGGATGACGCCGTCCGTCTGCTCGAGCTTCTCGCTCAAGGTCTTGGTCGAACCCGTCTCGGACGGGCCATTGGTGCCAGAAAGGTTGCTGTTCGGCTCGATCTTCTCGGCCGGCATCTGGTTCGGTGCAGGCATGTTCGGGGCCTGCTGCTGCAGAACCTGGGGATTTTGGGCGAGAGCTGCCGTCCCGAGGCAGCCTGCCAGAAATGTCGATAGGACCAGAACACGCGTCATGGGTCGCTCCTTTGCAAGGCAACGGGCGACCTGATGGCCGGTTCCGGCAACGCTACTCGGCGGCCAGGGCCGGGGTCCGGGCCATGGACAGGTAGAGCTCCCGCAGCCGCTTCGTGACAGGGCCGGGCTTTCCGTCGGCGACGGGCCGTCCATCGATCGTCACGATGGGCAGAACGAAGTTCGAGGCGCTGGTGAGGAATGCCTCAGCCGCATCGTAGGCCTCCTCGACCGTGAATCGGCGCTCTTCGAGGGGGATTCCGGCTTCTTCCGAGAGCCGCAGGAGGGACTTGCGGGTAATGCCGGGAAGGATGGCCTGGGAGAGCGGACGCACGACGATGCTGCCCTTCTTCGTGACGATGAAGCCGCTCGACGAGCCGCCCTCGGTCACGTAGCCGTCCTCCACCAGCCAAGCCTCCTGTGCCCCTGCTTCCTTGGCCGCCTGCTTGGCCAGAACCTGAGCGAGCAGGTTGATCGACTTGATGTCGCGGCGCGCCCAGCGCTGGTCCGGAACGGTCACCACCGCGATGCCGGACCGGGCGGCAGGGGCATCGGCAATCGCCTTGGCCTGGGTGAACATGGCCACCGTAGGATGGGTATTTTCAGGAAAGAAGAAATCCCGCTCAGCCACGCCCCGGGTGACCTGGAAGTAGATGAAGCCCTCCGCCATGCCGTTGCGACGGACGATCTCTTCCTGCAGGGAGGTCCATTCGGCTCTCGAATAGGGATTGCGGATGCGCACTTCGGCCAACGAGCGCTCGAGACGCTCGAGATGCGCCTCGTTGTCGATCAACCAGCCATCGAGCACGCCAATCCCCTCATAGACCCCGTCGCCGAACAGGAAGCCGCGATCCATGAAGGGAACCTTGGCTTCTTCGATCGGCAGAAAGGAACCATTCAGGAAAACGATGCGGGACATGGGAAACCTCGAAAGTCGTAACCCGACTCAACCAAACCTGACCTATGGGCAGCTGAGCCGCTCGACCTATATGGCCAAGAGCCCTGCAAGCTTAGGCGATAGGTACCCCCAACATGAGACAGACGCTACTCCTCATTTTGAAGGTTCTGCCGGTCGTTCTCCTGAGCGCTCCGGCCATTGCAGGTCCCCTGGCGGCCCAGAGATGGTTCAGCGAGCGTGGTTATGTCGAGCCGGAGGGAGGCCGGATCATCGCCTGTCACGGCTATGGATGCACCCGGCGGCTGGCGCTCTCGGTCGATGGGCATCTGCTGAGTCGGGCGAGCGGGGTGTTGAGATCCGCGCAGGGCTCACCCTCTGCGGAGCGGCAGGCTCTGGCCGAGGTGATCAGATCCTACACTGCATATTTGGCAGCTTCCCTGGGAGGCAAGCCGGACATCCCGGGATCGCCAGCCCAGATGTCGGGCGTGCATGGGCAGATGGATTGCCTGGATGAAACCGCGAATACGACCAGCCTGCTCCTCGTTCTGCAGGAGCGCGGGCTTCTCGCGCATCATGTGGTGGAGCATCCGGAATCACGGGGGTTCTTCTTCGACGGCCGCTACCCGCACTTCACGGCGGTGATAGCGGAGAAGCGCACCGGGGCGGGATGGGCCGTGGACCCGTGGAGGAAGGCCCCGGGTCAGCGGCCGGAGATCCTGCCGCTCGATCGGTGGCGGCAGGATTCCTGATCAGCCTGAGGCAGAATTCCGCCTACTTCAGGTGCTGGGCGAGGTGCTTGTTCATCTCGAACATCGTCACCTTCGGCTTGCCGAAGATCGGCTGAAGCTTGTCGTCAGCGAGGATCTCGCGCTTGTTCTCGGGGTTCTGCAGGTTGTTCTTCTTGATGTATTCCCACATCTTGCTCACAACCTCGCCGCGCGGCAGCGGGTTCGAGCCCACGATGACGGCCAGCTCCTTGGACGGCTGCAAGGGCTGCTGAAGAGCGTTGGGCTTGGAACCGGCAGCCTTCTTGGCGGCAGGCTTGTCTGCAGCCTTCTTCGCGCCGGCTTTTCCGTCAGTCGTCTTGGTCGCCATGTATTCCTCCGGGAATGGTGTGGGGAAGCTTGTCAACAGCCTTGGGCAAGGCTCGAAAAGCATACTGACCAACCTTCGGTCGGACATTCCGGAGAGTGGTCACAGACCCCGGCCCCCTGATGAAGGTCAATTCCGGCAGAGCTTATGTCCCCTCCGCGCCGTCAGCAAGATCGAGTTCAGGAATTTAGGCTGTTTTCGAGAAGGGCAGTATCTTCGCGTCTCGCTCTGCAGACGGGCGTGTGGTTTGAGCAACATCGGCAAGGCGCTTCGTGCGCTCCACCGCGGACATGACATGGGAGACGATCGCCTCGTTGGGGCACGGTTTCGCCAGGAAGGCCGCTCCGGGCGGAAGATCCCCTGCCGAAGGCCAGTGCCGCCCCGACATGATCAGGATCTCGGTTCCAGGCCAGAGTTAGTGCCTCGGCTCCGTTGGCTGCCTCGACAACCCTGAAGCCTGCATCTTCCAGAAGCTCGGACACAAAAAGACGGATCAGAGGCTCGTCTTCGACCAAAAGAACTGTGGAATGGAGATGCAACATCACTTCGTGACCCACAATACAATACCCGACAACGGCGCCTGGTTGGGTTGGTTCCACCCACGACGGAGGAAAACGAAACTTTATCCCGTTGCGCGAAACATGGATTGCCGCTTGTCCATGTGGTGCGCCAGACCTTCGGTGGCGATGTTCTTGAGCTTTGCCTCGATCTCGAAGTCAGACCATGACAGGTGGCGCATCACCAGATCGTTGACGGCCTCATTCCACATGAGGTCCGAGTGGCCGCGCAGATCCCTCGGCTTGATCCCTGACGCGACGAGCGCCTTGAAATCCGGAAGGCTATGGATGGCATAATCCGGGAGAAGGTCCTCGCGGGACACGCTCACATGGCTTACGGGCCTGACACCGCGCCACGATGCGATGATCAGGGCAATGCGCGGATCATCCGGCTCGATATACTCGCCCTCGCTCATGATCCAATGATGATGAAGATCGAGCACGAGTGGCACCTCATCCGCCAGAGGCAGGAGATCGTCGAGGCCGAAGCTTACCTCGTCGTTTTCGATGGTGATCAGGTTGCGTGCGGTCCGTGACAGGCGCGCGAGGCCGCTCCGGATTCCTTCTGCCCCCAGGGCCTTCGCACCGCCATGAATGTTGATGTGAGCCCCATGCGGATGCCACCCTTCGCCGTAGCCCATGAGGGCCATGACCTCGGCATGATATTCGAATTCCGCGATGCCGTTGGCCGCTGCCGAAGGATTGGCGGAGGCAATCACGCAGAACTGGCCAGGATGCATGCTCAGGCGCACATCTCTGTCCCGAGCGAGGCCACCTGTCTGCGCGAGCTTCGCCTCGATCATGCTGCGCAGATCGCGATCGCGATAGAACTCCTGGCAGCTTGGATGGGTATAGCCGGGGAGAAGATCACTGGACAGGCGGTGCAGACGTTCCAGCTTCGGCCTTCCGGCCACATGCTCGATCTGGAGCCGGAAGGCTTCCAGATTGTGAGATACGACAGCGGCCAGTTTTTCGTAAGCAGCCTTGGGCTCGAGACGGCTCAAGTAAGCCATCGTCACCGTCGACGTGTTCATGGCCCGGGCAGCCTGCGCCGAGCCGTCTTCGGGAATGTACTTGCAGCAGAAGCCGAACCGATGGTCTTTCATGATGAGGGAAGTCACCGGGGAAGAACAGGTTCCTCGACGTCCCGGATCATCAGCAAGGGAGGAGATTGGGAACGGCGTGCTCCACCGTTTCCAGCAGCACCTTCTCCTGGAACGGCTTTGCCACGAAGGCAGCCCGCTGCAGGGGCTGCGGCAGATCCGACGGAGCGGAGGCCGACACGAACACGAACGGGATATGTCGCTCCATGAGGGTCTCGGCCACGCCGAAGCTCTTGCCGCCGATCACGTCGATGTCGAGCAGCGCGCAATCGAACCTGTCGTCGAGATGTTGGTAAGCTTCGGCAAGCGAACTGATGGAGTCGACAACCTCGTGCCCATCAGCCTCGAGAATGGCCTGCAGATCGAACGCGATCGCCGGGTCGTCTTCCAGGATCAGAATACGCATGCCCCAACTCCATCACCGATCCTTGAGGAGGACCACCTTCGCGCAGAGCCTTCGGGATAGGAAATTTTGGCCCTGTTGCAAAGCCAACAAACTCAAAGGCGCCTCGTTCCTGAATGGACCTGCGCGGAGAAGGAATTTAGCGGAACAGAGTTAAGAAACTTCGTCATCCTCTTGAATGCTAGACTGATCGAACCCATCTCAAGCTCACACTGGCGGCATCCGTGCCGACCAGAAGCGGTCACGATGCCGAGATGATGACGCCGGATGTACGCGCATCATCTCGCCGTGGCCGTTATCGTTTCTGCAGGTCGGTCGGGCGTCCCGGCGAGCCCTTCGAGATCACAAGAAAAGGCGCCGGTTTTCACCGGCGCCTTTTCTGTATCAATCTAAGCCTGTGGTCAGTGGCGATTGGCGTCGCGCTGGCCGCCGAACTCGCTGTCGTGACGGCTGAACTGCGCCTCATCGCCGCTGAAGTTCTCTTCGACATATTCACGCCCGCGGCTGGCGGCGTCGCGTGCATAGCGAAGGCCCTGGTTACGAACCTCGTCCGCCCATTCGCCGAACATCTCGTTCTCGCGGCGGGTGCGGGGCAGAAGCGCGCCGAGGAGCAGGCCGGCTGCCAGACCGACGAGACCCACCACCATCGGATTCTCGGACACATAACCCTGAACGCCACCGCGAGCGCTGCCGAAAGCCCTGGCGGAACGGCCGCCCATCTGGTTCATGCGGCGACGCTGCTGCGAGTAGGTGCCAGAGGCCCAGTCGGAGGCACGCTCATACGTATCCTTCGCCCATTCGGACCCATCCTCATAGACATCCTCGGCCTTCTGACGCACCTGATCGGCGGCCTGCTGCGCCTTGTCCGTCATGCCGCCCTGGTCCTGCGCATTCCGCTGCGAAGACTGGCCCGAGGACTGGCCCGAACCCTGCCCTGAGGACTGACCGGACGACGGGCCCTTGGACTGGCCGGCGGACTGTGCTCCACCCGTGGCCGTTCCGGCGCCCTGCGCGGATTTCTGGTCGTGCGCGTGAGGCATCGGAGCCTCGCCGATATTGCCGACCGAAGTGCCTGCGGACACCTTGCCGGCGGTGCCGGTCTCGTTGCCGCTCTGCTTGTCCGCTCCCGGCCTGCCGGTATCGTTCTTCGTATTTGCCATGGAAAGCTCCTGTTCGATTCTTCAGTAGCGGGAATTCATGCCGGGCCGCTCGAACATGGTGTCCGTCGCGGGCTGGTGAGCGGCCTCCGTCCCGTACAGGCGCGGATCCTCCGCCTCCATCAGAAGATGCTCCTCGGTGATGAGATCCTCATCGGCCGCGATCAGCGGAGCCGGGCGCACGGGACGCGTCGGACGACCCAGGCGGTAAGCCAGGAGCCCTATGCCCATGGCGATCAGCATCACCGGCACAGGATTGCGCCTGACCGTATCCAGAACCCTGTCGTAGATCGGCCCGTACTGCCCGTTGCGAGCAGTCCCGAGCATATCATCGACAACGCCAGAGACGGTCATCTTGTTCTGGAGGCGGTCGATGGTCTGGTCGAGCTGAGCGCGGCTGCGCTCAATGTCACTCTCCAGCTCCTGCAGACTCTGTGACGTCATCATGCACCTCTCTCGGACAGGACTTCCGCATCGCGCTTGAGCGAACGCATGGTCCTCTGCGGCGTGAGCGACGACGCCGTCATGGCGCTACGCCCCCACAACCCGAGGCCGATGGCGATCACGGCCAGAATGCCGCCAACAATGAGCGCGGCGAGCGCTTCCGAGTCGACGACGGCGGCCAGCCACTCCACCAGCGACTCGGTGAACAGCATGACGGCGGCGATCGCGAAGACCGCGGCCGCGACCACCATGGCGAGCCCCATGAAGAGGGTCCGCATATTCTGGGAAATCTCTGTCTTGAAGAGGGTGAATTCCTTCTGCGCGAGATCGGTCGACTCGCGCAGGGCCTCGCCGACGAGGCCCTGGATGGTTTGGTTGCCGTTACCCTGCATGGTCGCCTCCGTCAGGTACTGACTTTGGCACGCGAGCGCTGTTGGCCCTGCTGACCCTGCTGGCGCGCGCGGCCCTGGCCGCCCTGAGCCGCACCGGTCTCCATGCCCTCATAGCGCAGATCCTCGGCCGTGCTCTTGATGAAGCGCGCGGCGAGAAAGCCGACGGCTACGGAGACTGCGGCCACGGTTGCCGGCCGGCGCCGCACCACACCCTCGAACTCGTTGAAGAAGTCGGCAAAGGTCCGCTCGCGGATCGAATCCGCCAGCTGCTCCAGCCCTTCGGCCGCCGTATCGACGACGGCGCGGATATTCGGCCGCTCGTCGAAGGAGTGGGTGGATTCACGCAGGGTAGTGGCAAAATCGGCAACCGACTGTGCGATGTCGTCCTTGCGGCGGTCGACATAATCCGTCGCCTGCTCGCGCGCGCTGTCGATGAAGTAACGGCTGCGCTCCGCAGCGGCGCCCGCAATATCGCCGACATCGCCCTTCAGCGCATCCCAATCCTCGTTGCCGTTGTCCTGCTGCCGGTTGGTGTCTTGCTGTCCCACGCCCATGGTCAACCTCTCTCAATCGTGAGGGAGTAACCATTAGAAGCGCGGCAGGTTCCGAAGGCTGCTCGAAACCAAGACTTTGGGGTTTCACCGGTTCCTGCGCCTAGCCGACCGAGGCGAGCCAATCGACGAGGTCGGCGACTTTCCTGCGAGCCTCGTCGTCCTTCAGACGCAGGAAACCGCGCACGAGCCGGTCGCTTTCCGATCGGGTCAGAAACTCGGCCATGAGGCTGTCGCCGGAGAACCCGCCTGCCCGCAATCCGGGGAGTCCCTCGAAGAAGAACTCGATGCCGACATCGAGAATGCCGGCAATCTGAAGGAGGCGGCTGGCACCGATGCGGTTCATACCCTTTTCGTATTTCTGAACCTGCTGGAAGGTGAGCCCCAAGGCATCCGCGAGCCGTTCCTGGCTCATGCCGAGCATGGTCCGCCGGGCCCTCACCCGGCTGCCGATGTGGTTAGGCGCCTTCTTCTGCAAGCCCCGCTCCTGCCTTTGGTGGAACCCCACTTTGTCTAGGCCAACTCTAAAACTTTTGGTAGCATTATATCGCATGACTTGCTTAAGGTTGAAAAATCACCCTGGAGAAACCTGTGAGCGGCCGCAGCCTTGACCATACGGTAGAAGCGTTCGAGTTCATCGAGAGGCTCGACTGCCTTGCCTCGGCCCAGGCGATCATCGATGCGATGGAGCGCTCCTTTGCGCGCTTCGGGTTCGAGAACTTCATCATGACCGGGCTGCCTCATCCGGAGCAGCGGATCGAAAGCTTGGTCCTGCTCAAGAAGTGGCCTCTCGGCTGGTATGAGCGCTACACGCAGAACTGCTACGACCGGTACGATCCCGTAATCCGCTTGTGCCGCCAGACCGTCCAGCCCTTCGAATGGAGCGAAGCCCGCTTCGATCCGGAGACGAATCCCAGGGGAAAGGAGATCATGCAGGGAGCTGCCGATTTCGGCATGAGACAGGGCTATTGCCTGCCGATCCATGGGCTGAACGGGTTCGAGGCGTGCCTTTCCATGAGCGGTTTCGACCTGGACCTGACGCCCCAGACCAAGCCCGCCATCCACCTGATGTCCATGTATGCGTTCGAGCGTGCCCGGCTCATCCTGGCTCCCTCCCCACGTCCTAACCCTCTGACGTCCCGGGAGCAGGAGGCGCTGCGCTGGGCGGCGCTTGGGAAGTCGGCTGCCGACACTGGAGAGATCCTTGGCGTGACGGAACGGACGATTACGGCTCACATCGGCAGCGCATGCTCCAAGCTGAGCGCTGCCAACAAGACGCATGCGGTCGCCAAAGCTCTTCAGCACCGGCTCATCGAGATTTGACGCAGAAGTACCTGTAATTTCCTACAATATTCAAATCGGGCCTATCATGAACACTGCTCTCCGAGAAAAACGGAGGGCATGGGGTATGACCTCAATTCACGTCATCACCGATGAAAACAAAGCTGGATATGAAGCGATTCTCGATGCGTATTTCCGCCTGAGGCACGAGATCTTCGTGGTTGAACGCGGGTGGCGCGATCTCGAACGGCCTGACGGGCAGGAGGTGGATGCCTACGACAATGACCACGCGACTTATCTGATCGCAATCGACGACGGGCGGGCCATCGGAGGCTTGAGGCTGTATCCGACGCTGCTGCCGCACATGATCAGCGAGTCTTTCGGCCATCTCGTCAGGGGCCGGAATGTGCTCTCCGGCCCGACGATCCTCGAATGCACGCGGTACTTCATCGTCAGGGAGCGGCGCATGGGCCGCACGGATTGCCGCCTCCTGGCGGCTTTTCAGCAATACTGCCTCGAGGAGGGCATCACGGAGGTCACAGCCGTGGTCGAGATGTGGTGGCTCCCGCGCTGGCAGCAGGCGGGCTTCAAGGTCCGCCCCTTGGGTCTGCCGACCATGGTCGAAGGCCAACCCTGCATCGCAGCCGCCATCCAGATATCGGAGGACAGCCTAAGGCATGTCAGCAGGCTGGCAGGCCTGCGCGGCTCATGCCTGGTGCGCGCCGGAGCCTCCCCCTTTGCCGATCGGGTGCCCCATGTCGCTGCCTGACGAGCCTACTCCCGTCGCCTCCTTCGTCCAGGAGGAAATGTCCGACGGAGCGACCCAGACGCTGGCGGTCTGCCTATCTCACCTGCCGCCGATCGTGCGGCTGAGGCTCCTGGCCTTCATGCACCTGGTCGAAGATCCGACCGCCATGAAGGCCACGCTCGAGATCACCCCGTCAGGCTCCATGCGGCTGATTCTGGACACGGCCGTCACGCCCTGCCCGATCCATCGTCACTGAGCCCCGCCTCCAGGGGTTCAAAAGAAAACCCCGCGCTCGGGAGCGCGGGGTTTTCGGCCGCGTGCCAAAACGTCAGGCGGCCTTGGTGTTGACGCGCGCCTCGGCGAGCTGAGTCAGAAGCTGGTCGGTCTTCTTCTCCTCCTGAAGGTTCTCGTCCAGGAGCTTGGCGGCATCGGCCATGCCCAGTTCCTGAGCCCAGGTCTTTAGGGAGCCATAGCGGGTGATCTCGTAGTGCTCCACCGCCTGAGCGGCGGCCAGAATGCCGGCATCGAGAGCCTCGCTGTCGGCGAAGTCTTCCATGACTTCCTTGCCTTCCTCGATGATGCCGTTGATAGCCTCGCACTGCACGCCGCGGGCCGGCTTGCCGAGCATCTCGAAGACCTTCTCAAGGCGCTCGATCTGGCCTTCCGTTTCCACACGGTGGGTCTCGAAAGCCTGCCGCAGCTCTTCCGACTCCGCATTCTTCGCCATCTTCGGCAGGGACTTCAGAATCTGTTTCTCGGCGTAGAAGATGTCCTTCAGAGTGTGAAGGAACAGGTCGTTCAAGGTCTTTTCCTTGGCTGGCATAGGGACAACTCCTTGGTTGAAGCGTGGACTCAACGGAAGCCAAGCTTTGAGGTTCCCGGCTTCCCTTCCGGAGTCTTTCAAAGGGGAACAACACCGCTTCGCGTCGCGTTCGGCCCCATGCCAATCAAGGAGAAATGACGTGGCGAACATGATATCGTCCAAGGCCGGATCGCTGATGAATGGACAACCCAATCTCAGTACGACGGAGCGCAGCGTCTACATGCTGGCGGGCCTTGGCCTGGCAGCCGCGGCCGCCAAGCCCCGGCCCAATCCGCTCCTGAACATCCTGGCGCTCGCGGGCGGATCCTACCTGGCTTGGCGTGGCTATGTGGGCCAATGCCCGGTCAAGGCGGCCCTGACCGGCTCTTCCGAGAGCGGCCGCATCGCCCATCGCGGCTAAAGGACAAGGGCCACAGCGGAAACTGTGGCCCTTGCTTGTTGAGGTCGGCTCCGGAGCGATCAGTACGACGAGGTCGAACGGCGCCCGGCGATCAGGCCATAGATGAAGAGCACGACGATGGCACCCACGATGGCGCCGATGAAACCTGCCCCTTCATCTGCCCGGTACCAGCCCAAGGCCTGCCCGAGATAGGTAGCGACCAAAGCGCCGACGATGCCGAGAATGGTCGTCATGATGAAGCCCGACGGCTCGTTCCGTCCGGGCATGATCCACTTTGCGATCAGACCAGCCACGAAGCCGATGATGATGGTCCAGATGATGCTCATGAGAGAGTCCCTGTCAGTGTTGCCTCCACAGGGAACGCAGATCTTCGGCTAAGGTTGCGGCGGGGGCCCGCGTCGGACCCTCTTTTCATGATCTTGCCTCACTTGAAGGCGACGCTCGCGGTTCATCCGATGGGAGACATCTGCCATGAGTTCTGCCGGTGGTCATTGGAATTACGAAGCCGTGCAAGCCCTTCTGGCCATGGCCAGGGAGGGGATTCCGGTTTCGGTGATCAGCCTGAAGCTGAAGCGGTCGATCATGGAGGTTCGAGCCAAGCTGGACGATCTCGGCGTCACCCCGACTGCGGAGGTCTAGGGCCTCGAAGCCCTAACAGATCACGGCTGTTGAAAGCTTCGGAGTGCGCAAAACACGCATTCGAACCTTCATCATGCCTGCTCGATGTCTTGGTGAAGTGGCGCGCCCGAAAGGATTCGAACCTCTGACCCCCAGATTCGTAGTCTGGTGCTCTATCCAGCTGAGCTACGGGCGCTTGGTCGGCAGGTCGTTGCGGGAAGCAACGTTGGCCGAGGCCGGTGACATAAAGGGATCTGACGCGGTTGGCAAGCCTCTTGTGCGGAAGTTTTGCCGAAAGCCTCAGCCCGCTTCCGCAGACAAGTGCCGATCAGGGATCGTGATCTTGAAGCAGGTCCTCCCCTGTCCTTCATCGAGAATGATGGTTCCCCCGTGGAGCTGGATGAGCTCCGCCGCGATCGGCAGCCCCAGGCCCGTGCCACCTTTCTGGGCCGAGCCCTGGAAAGGCGTGAAAAGGTTGGCCTTGGCCCGCTCGGGAATTCCCGGACCGTTGTCCTTGATCAGGATGACGACGGAGCCGTCGTCCCGGTGTGCGGAGACGTGGATGCACGGCGTTCCCTGGGGAGAACCGGTCTGGCTCAGAGCCTGAACCGCATTGCGGACCACGTTCACGAGGACCCGGGAGAGCTGGTCTGGGTCCGCGTCGATCACCAGGTCGTCGGGAACCTCGGCCTGGAACGCGATACCAACCTCGGGCGCCAGATCCGTCAGATTCGACAGTTCGGCGATCAACGGCGCCAAGGGGATGAGGCGCCGCTGCGGCAGGGGCTCGGTCGCCCGCCCATAGGCCAGGGTCGTCTCGCAGAAGGCGATCGCCCGGTCGAGGGTGCTGACGAGCCTGGGGGCGATTCGCTGCACGGAGTCGTCGCTGACATTGTCCAGGCGATCCGTCAGGAGCTGAGCCGTGGACAGCATGTTGCGCAGCTCGTGGTTGATCTTGCTGACCGCGAGGCCGAGCTGGGCGAGACGCCGCTTCTGGCGCAGCTCATCGGCCAGGGTCGTTTCCATGCGCGCCAGGGCCTGCTCGGCGAGGCCGATTTCGTCGACGCGATCCGTAGGCCGGATGACCCGGGAGGCATCCTCCGGATTGCTGGAGAATTCCGCGATGTTGCCGGTGAGTCGCCGCACCGGACGCACGATCACCCATTGCAGGGTGAGATAGACGAGACCCGCCGTGATGATGGAGATGAACAGGGACAGGAACAGGATGTTGCGGGAGAACTCGACCATGGCGTGGCGCAGGGGCCGCTGGTCGAGGATCATCTCGACGAAATCGACGCCCATGCCCGATCCGATCACCCGGATCGGCTTGTCGGCCGGGTTCAGCAGGACGTCGAAGGCATCCTGAACCAGGGTGACCCATTGCGCGTCCCGCAGATCCACGGTCTTGCCCACTTCGGTAGGCACATCGCCCGCAGCAAGAATGCTCCTGCGCCCGCCACCCCTCAGGGCGATGGCCCGGGCTCCGACCCCTTGGAGGAGGCGTATCTCGAGTTCCTCGGGGAGGCTTTCCTCGGGAGCCGCATCGAGCACCATGGCGGCAATCTGCGCCGCGGCCAGGCGGTCGTTCAGCCATGTGAGACGAAAATTGGCCACGGAGGGCACGTAGATGAGCACCTCCGCGATCATCACGAACAGCACCGTGAGCAGAAGCAGGCGCGCGGAGAGCCCGAACTGGCTCAGGATGCGCCCTGCGAGGGATGTCTGCTCAGGTCTCATAGTCGGTTTCATCCCAAGCGGCGAACCAGGGACACCAGTCGCCGCACCCATGGATTCTGAGCCGAGGGCTTGAGAAACTCCACCGCCGCGCTCTTCGTCACCTCGGATAATGTGGGATAGGGATAGATCAACCCGGCGAGATCGGAAACCTTCAAGCCGCGGCTCATGGCCAGAACCCACGGCATGATCAGTTCGCCCGCATGCGCACCGGCGATGGAGCAGCCCAGGATCCTGCCGCGCGGGGTGACGACAGCTTTCACGTGTCCGCCGATCTGTCTGTCCGTGCGGGCCCTGTCATTGTCGGCAAAGGCCCAGCGCAGGATGCGGATGGACCCATGCTCCTCCCGTGCCTGCGCCTCCGTCAGCCCGACGGAGGCCAGTTCCGGCGCTGTATAGGTGACCCGGGGAACAGGGGTCCGCCCGACGCGGACGGGGAGCCGGAACAGGGCGTTGCGGATCACAAGGCCCGCATGATGATTCGCCACATGGGTGAACCGGGCGCCAGAGCCCGCCCCGCCCGCACAGTCGCCGATGGCGTAAACGCGCCGGTTGGAGGTCCTGAGCCCCTTGTCGACCCGGATGCCCGAGGTGTCGAATTCGATGCCCGCAGCATCAAGACCCATCCCGTTCACGACAGGCCTGCGGCCCGTGGCGACCAGCAGATGGCTTCCGTCGATCCTCTCGCCGCCGCTCAGGACGATGCCGAAGCTCCCCTCTTTCCCATGTGCGATCCGGTCGACGGCCACTCCGGTCCTGACCGAAATGCCATCCGACCGTAGAGCCTGGCCGACAACCTCGGCCATCTCGGGATCTTCCTGCGCCAGGAGCCGCTCACCGGCCTCCAGAAGGGTGACCGGCACGCCCAGCAGCCGGTAGGCCTGAGCGATCTCGACTCCCACGGCGCCTCCACCGATCACAACGAGATGCTCGGGCTTCTCGGTCAGATCGAAAACGGTCTCGTTGGTCAGATGAGGCACCTGCTCAAGCCCGGGAATGGCCGGAACAGCCGGACGGGACCCGGTGGCAATGACGAAGCGGCGCGCACGGATGGCATGATCTCCGGCCAGGACAGTATGGGCATCGGCGAACCGGGCCTCACTCTCGATCACCGACACGCCCATGGCCCGGTAGCGCTCCGGCGAGTCCATCGGGGCGATTGCCGCGACAGCACCCTTCACATGCGCATGGACCTTGGCGAAGTCGACGGCGACCTCCCCCGCCTCGATCCCGAAACTCCATGCTTCGCGCATGTTGCGGGCATGAAGAGACGCCGCGATCAGGGCCTTTGACGGAACGCAGCCCACGTTCAGGCAATCGCCGCCCATCCTGTTCTTCTCGATCAGCACCACGGATGCGCCGAGAGAAGCTGCGATCGATGCAACCGACAGCCCAGCCGAACCGGCGCCGATGACGCACAGATCCGGCTTGAGAACCTCCGATTTACCGTCACCTGTCCGCCTCACCATTAGCCCTTTCCCGTGCTGCGACTGCGCCAGAGCCTGATCGCAATCGGAACCAAGGCCAGGATTCCCAGGATGGCGAGAGCCACCATCAACTCGGGCGTCAACAGGCTCTTGGCGCTGAAATTCAGGGTGCAGTCGCCCTGACCGGCGGCCAGACAATCATCTCGCATTCTCTCATGCCTCGCGATGACCTCATCGAGACCGGAACCGGCAAGAGCAAAAGCGAACGAGGCCGGCAGCATTCCGAGTTGGGTCGCCAGCACGAAGGGCCTCAGGCGCATGCCGAAGAAGGCTGCTGCCAGGTTCGTCAGCCAGAACGGCACCACGGGGATCAGGCGCAGGGAGAGAAGGTAGAAGAATGCCTGCCTTCGGAAACCTGCCGCAAGACCCTGGATGCGCGAGCCCGCCCGCTGCAGGAGGGGGCGCCCCAAGGAGGTCCTGGCGATGAGAAAGATGTTGGTCGCCCCGAGCGTTGCAGCCAGATTGGCCGCAACGGCTCCCAGCGGCCAGCCGAAGAGATAGCCCCCGATGGCGGTCAGAAAGGCGGAGGTTGGCAGCGACAGAGTCACGGCCGCAACATAGATCAGGCAGTAAAGTCCAAGCATCGCCGGACCGTGGGCAGCCACGAGATCTCTCAGCCAGGCTTGATAATGCACGAAGGTTTCGAAGGTGAGAGAGTGATGGACGCCCGTTGCGAAGACCGCTGCGATTGCAGTCAGAACGAGGGCCAAAGGCACGATGCGCCAGAAACGGCCTGCCTCTTTCGGGCTCTCCGGCTTCGGATGTTTCTCGGCCACGTGTCCTCCTGGAACCGGTGTGGTATGGAGCGCCCCATAAGGTCAAGCCTATCAGTCCGTCACAGCTTGGTGAGGGGGAGCCGGATTGCCGCATGAAGGCCAAAGCGGCGTTGACTTTGCCCCTCCGTTCCTTCATAAGCCCGCAAGCTGACAGCGCTCTTCCATAGGGCGCTGATCGTTTTTTCGAGACAGTTTCGGGGGCGACCCCATCCCACCAGACGGGCGCGAGCCTTCGAGCACCGCTGCCCCATTCGACCGGAGAAGTGCCGTGAAGAGGACGTATCAACCGAGCAAGCTGGTTCGCAAGCGCCGCCACGGCTTCCGTGCGCGCATGGCGACCAAGGGTGGCCGCAAGGTCATTGCCGCTCGCCGCGCCCATGGCCGCAAGCGCCTTTCAGCATAAGCGCCGTCAAGGACAGCCCGATGCGCGAACCTCGCGCAACGTCTAGCTTCGGGCGTCTGACGAAAAGACCTGACTTCGTCGCGGCGGCCTCCGGCCGCCGCTTTCATACGGAGCGGATGACGGTTCAGGCCCGACTTCGCGAAGGCTCCGGCCTCGGCCTGCGCTTCGGCCTCACGGTCACGAAGCGGGTTGGCCATGCCACCGAGCGTAACCGGATCAAGCGCCGGCTCCGGGCCGCCATCCCCACGGCTGGCCAGGATTACGCAACCATCGATGCGGATGTCGTCATCATCGGACGGCGAGACATCCTCTCCGTCGAATTCGACGTTCTCATCGACGATCTCCGGCGCGCGCTGCGGGCGGTCACCAAGCCGAAAAGCGCTTCTCCCGCAGAGCGTTCTTCCTCCTCCTCACCTCCCTCCAACGGCGAGCGTCGCGGACATTCCCATGCGTGATGACAACAAAAACCTCATCGTCGCCATCGTGCTCTCGATGGCGGTCCTGCTAGGCTGGCAGTATTTCTTCGCGGCCCCGGAGGCCGAAAGGCAGCGCCTGGCCGCCCAGCAGCAGCAATCCACGCAGGTCAATCCCAATGCGCCGAACCCACCGGCCAGCCCGAGTCAGGCCGGGGGTGCTGCTCCCACCGTGCCGGGTACTGTCCCGAGCACTCCGCTGGCACCGACGGTCGAGACCCGGGAGGCAGCGCTCGCCCGCTCGCCGCGCGTGACCATCGACACCCCCACCATCGCCGGCTCGATCAACCTGCGCGGCGGCCGCATCGACGACGTGTCGCTCAAGAACTATCGCGAGACGGTGGATCCTCGCAGCCCGAACATCGTGCTGCTTTCGC
This sequence comes from Microvirga sp. jy35, assembly GCF_056148915.1. NCBI lineage: Bacteria > Pseudomonadati > Pseudomonadota > Alphaproteobacteria > Hyphomicrobiales > Methylobacteriaceae > Microvirga > Microvirga sp. jy35. The sequence goes on from NZ_JBWBEW010000005.1 coordinate 127,797, forward strand.
CGGCCGGCACCCAGAACCCGTATTACGCGGATTTTGGCTGGGTTGGAACGCAGAACGGCGCCTTGCCGACGGCCGAGACCGTCTGGACCGCCGACCGGACGACGCTGACCCCGTCCACCCCGCTGACGCTCACCTGGGACAACGGACAGGGTCTGATCTTCCGGCGCACGATCTCCGTGGATGACAAATCCATGTTCACGGTGAAGAACGCCGTCGAGAACCGCGGCTCCGCGCCGGCGACCCTGCATCCCTACGGCCTCGTCTCGCGCCATGGAAAGCCGACGACGCTCGGCTACTACGTGCTTCATGAGGGCCTGATCGGCGTCCTGGGCGACAAGGGTCTGCAGGAATACACCTACGATGCCATCGCCAAGGAAGATCCGGTTCCCGCCGGTCAGAACGCGGTGGGCGAGGTGTGGGACGACGCGAGCGGCGGGTTTGTCGGCATCACGGACAAGTACTGGGCCGCCGCGGTCATTCCGGATCAGGCGCAGCCGTATCAGGGCTCGTTCACCATGCGCCAGGGCCCGACGGGCCAGATCTACCAGGCCAACATGCTCGGCACGGCGCAGACCCTTCAGCCCGGCGCCACCACGGAGGTGACGCAGCGCCTCTTCGCGGGCGCCAAGGAGGTTGCGACCGTCGATGCCTATCACGAGGCGCTCGGCATCAAGAACTTCGACCTCCTGATCGACTGGGGCTGGTTCTACTTCATCACCAAGCCGCTCTTTAAGGTGCTCGACTTCTTCTTCCGCATGTTCGGCAATTTCGGCGTCGCGATCCTGATCGTCACGGTGCTGCTGAAGATCCTGTTCTTCCCGCTCGCCAACAAGTCCTACGCCTCCATGGCCAAGATGAAGGCGGTGCAGCCGGAGATGACGTCGATCCGCGAGCGCTATGCGGACGACAAGATGAAGCAGCAGCAGGCGCTGATGGAGCTCTACCGCAAGGAGAAGATCAATCCGGTGGCGGGCTGCTGGCCCGTGCTGATCCAGATCCCGGTGTTCTTCGCCCTCTACAAGGTGCTCTTCGTCACCATCGAAATGCGCCATGCGCCGTTCTTCGGCTGGATCCGCGATCTCGCGGCCCCGGATCCGACCTCGATCTTCAACCTGTTCGGCCTCCTGCCCTATAACCCGGGCGCGGTTCCGGTGCTGGGCCCGTTCCTGATGCTCGGCGTGTGGCCGATCCTCATGGGCATCACCATGTGGCTGCAGATGAAGATGAATCCGGAGCCGCCGGATCCGGTTCAGAAGCAGGTTTTCGCCTGGATGCCGGTGATCTTCACCTTCATGCTGGGCTCCTTCCCGGCCGGTCTCGTGATCTACTGGGCCTGGAACAACCTGCTCTCCGTATCGCAGCAGGCCTTCATCATGCGCAAGAACGGCGTGAAGATCGAGTTGTGGGACAACCTGCGCAAGACCTTCAACCGCAAGGCCACTCCCGCCAAGGGCTGAACGGCGCCAGACCAACACGTGATCATCCCCGGGCCTTGTCCCGGGGATTTTCTTTTGGAGATGGGGAGCGCGCCGTCATGTCTTCCGTCTGTCACACTTCTATATCAAGCCTCGACGGAACACGGTGATGGACAATGAGCGCCTCCAACCAAAGATCGAAGCTTGATCCGGGATCGGACGCACTGCGCGAGATCGAGCTGAAGCTGGAACTCGCCTCGGGGGCGGCCGAGGACCTGCTCGCGCATCCTCTTCTGGACAAGGCGCGTCCTCTCCCCAAGCAGAGCGGACGGCTTCGCGCGGTCTATTTCGACACAAGTGATCGTGCCCTGCACCGCGCGGGCATCAGCCTGCGCATCCGCCGCCGGAACGGCAAAGCCATCCAGACCATCAAGGCCGAAGGGCCCCACAAGGGCATCGCCATGGATCGCGGCGAGTGGGAGACCCCCGTCGATGGCGAACTCGACCTGTCCGCCGCGGCCGGCACCCCTCTCGAAAAGCTCATCGCGGACGAGGCTCTGCTCGCAGGCATCAAGCCGGCCTTCAGCGTCGAAACGGACAGGAAGGCCTTCGAGGCCAAGTTCGAAGGCGCCGTGATCGAGGTGGCTCTCGACCGGGCCAAGGCGTCCGATGGGGACAAGGCCGTCACCTTCTCGGAAATCGAGCTCGAACTGCGGCAAGGCCATGCCGGCGCCCTCTTCGCCCTCGCCCGCCGCCTGAGCGAGGCGGCTGCCTTAAGGCTCTCGACGGTGGCGAAATCCGAGCGCGGCTACCGCCTCCTCGAGGAGAGAAGCCCCCGCCCCTACCGGGCCGAGAAGATCGCGCTCTCGAAGGATGCAGGCTGCGCCGATGCGTTCCGGATCATCGCCCGGTCCTGCCTTGTCCAGATGGTGCAGAACGAAGCCCTGGTGCGGCTCACGCGGGATCCTGACGCCCTGCACCAGATGCGCGTGGGCCTGAGGCGCCTGAGAGCTGCCATCTCGCTGTTCAGAAGCCAGCTGCTGACCGACTCTGAGAGTGCCGAGATCCGGGACAACCTCCGCTGGGCCGGGCAGGCGCTGGGCGCTGCCAGGGATCTCGACGTCCTCATCGAGCGGCTGCGCGCCCTCGAAGACGGGGAGCCGGACCCGGCCCAGCTGGAGGACGTCGAGCGGCACCGGGAGGAAGCCTACAGGGAGCTGCTGGAGACCCTCGAATCCCACCGCTTCATGGACGTGGTCCTGCAAACGGCCGCCTGGATCGAGGCCGGAACCTGGTCGCATTCGAGCGAGCAGGGACGTGAGGAAGCGCGCGATCGCCCCGCACGAGATTTCGCCCGGTCGGAGCTCTTGCGCCGCTTCAAGCGCATTCGCCGGCTCGGGAAGCACCTGCGGGAAGGCAGCGACGAGGAACGTCACGAACTGCGCATCCGGATCAAGAAGCTGCGCTACGGCACCGAATTCTTTGCCTCGCTCTTCCCCTCCGGCAAGGCGAAGAAGCGGCGCAAGAGCTTCTCGGGCATCCTGGAGGATCTTCAGGAGCGCCTCGGCGAATTGAACGATCTCGCGGTCGGCGGCTCCCTGGCTCTCCCACTTCCGGCCATGTCTCCCAAGCGCCTGGAGCGGCAGCGGGAGAAGCTTCTCGACAGGGGCGAGGCGGCTCTGAGAGCACTCTCAAAGGCTGAGCCCTTCTGGCTGTGAGCGCGCCGGGCTCATCGTGCCGAAATCCGCCGGGTCCCTTGAACAATGCGATGCGAGGGCCGATAAGAGCCCCATGACCGAGACAAGCCCCCCGAACCAGGACATCGATCCCTTCCTCGAGATCGGCCGCAAGCTCTTCGCCGGCGAAGCGGATTTCATCTGGGCCGCCAATTCCCTGAAGAACCTGCCGCCCATGAGCAAGGTGGAGATCGCCTTTGCCGGGCGCTCCAACGTGGGCAAATCGAGCCTCGTCAACGCGCTCACCGGGCGCAACACGCTCGCCCGCACCTCGCATACGCCGGGCCGGACCCAGCAGCTGAACTTCTTCACCATCAACGACCGCTTCCACCTCGTCGACATGCCTGGCTACGGCTTTGCGGCCGTCGAGAAGCAGAAGGTGGCGGCCTGGACGCAGCTGATCCACGATTATCTGCGGGGACGGGCGAGCCTTGCCCGCGTTTATGTGCTGATCGACGCCCGCCACGGGATCAAGCCGGTGGACGAGGGGGTGCTGGAGACCCTCGGCACGGCCGCCGTCTCCTATCAGGTCGTGCTGACCAAGGCGGACGAGCTGAAGCCGGGCGAGCTCGACAAGCGCATGGCCGACACCCTGCAGAAGATCGAGAAGCGGGCCGCTGCCTTCCCGGAGATCCTGCCCACCTCCAGCCGCACCGGCTTCGGCATTCCGGAGCTGCGCGCCGGGGTTGCGCGGCTCCTGAGCGAACGGGGCGCGGGATGACCCTCGCCACCCGGATCCTTATCGCTCTGGCCTCCCTGTCAGGGCTCCTCGGCGTCGGCCTCTCGGCCGCCGCCGCCCATGTCACCGGGGGCAGTCTCACGACGGCAGCGCAGTTCCTGCTCTTCCACGCCCCGGCCCTGCTGGCACTCGTCGCCCTGATCGCTGTCGGTGCCGTGAACCCGATGCTGGGGCAGATCGCAGGCTATGTGCTGGTGCTTGGGCTTGTCCTGTTCTGCGGCGACCTCTCCCGCCGCGCCTTCTCGGGCGTAGCTCTGTTTCCAAGGGCAGCTCCTGCGGGCGGCATCGTCCTGATGATCGGGTGGTTGCTGGTGGGCATTTCTGCCTTCCTTCGCGTGAGAGCCTGAAGTCCCTGTTTGCAGCGGCGCCTCCTTCGGCTAGAAGGCAGGCCGTTTGATCCTGATGACCGCGCCGGAGTCGCTCATGTCCGATCCGTCCACGCCCCTTCCCGACGTCCATGTGCAGGCCGAGGTGCTCGTGCAGGCCCTGCCGCACATGCAGCGCTACGACCAGCAGGTGGTGGTGATCAAGTATGGCGGCCATGCCATGGGCGACCGGGCGGCGGCCGAGGACTTTGCCGAGGACGTGGTTCTCCTCGAGCAGTCGGGCATCAAGCCCGTGGTCGTCCATGGCGGCGGGCCGCAGATCGGAAAAATGCTCGAGAAGCTCGGCATCAAGTCCGAGTTCAAGGGCGGGCTTCGCGTCACGGATGCGGCCACTGTCGAGGTGGTCGAGATGGTGCTCGCAGGCTCCATCAACAAGCAGATCGTCGGCTGGATCGGCGCCGAGGGCGGCAAGGCCGTGGGTCTGTCCGGCAAGGACGGCAACATGGTCATGGCCCGCAAGGTCACCCGCACGGCTGTCGATCCCGATTCCAATATCGAGAAGGTGGTGGATCTCGGTTTCGTCGGCGAGCCCGAGCAGGTGAACCGGGAGGTTCTGGACCAGGTGCTCCAGGCCGAGCTGATCCCGGTGCTCGCTCCGGTGGCGATCGGCCAGGACGGCCAGACCTACAACGTCAATGCGGATACCTTTGCCGGCGCCATCGCGGGCGCGCTGACGGCCAAGCGCCTTCTCCTGCTCACCGACGTTCCAGGCGTTCTCGACAAGAACAAGAACCTCATCCCCGAGATGACCATCGAGGATTGCCGCCGCCTGATTGCGGACGGCACCATCACAGACGGCATGATCCCGAAGATCGAGACCTGCATCTATGCCCTGGAGAAGGGTGTGGAGGCAGTCGTCATCCTCGACGGCAAGGTGCCTCATGCGGTGCTGCTGGAACTGTTCACGGACCACGGCGCCGGAACGCTGATCCGGAGAGGGTAAAGCCCTTCCCGAAGCGGCAGAGAACGCTTATATTTCGATCAGTGGGGCCGCACGGCCCCATTGTCGTCTTTGGAATCCATGAACGCCAAACCAGCCATCGAGAGCCACCTGTCCTCCGCCGATTCCCGTCCCTTCTCGCATGTGGAGACGTGGGTTTTCGACTTGGACAACACCCTCTATCCGCACACCTCGCGGGTCTGGCCGCAAATCGACCAGCGCATCACCCTCTACATCAGCGAGCTCTTCGGGCTCGATGGGCTGTCCGCGCAGGCGCTGCAGAAGTATTTCTATCACAAATACGGCACGACCCTCAAAGCGCTGATCGACGAGTACGACATCGATCCGACCGACTTCCTCGACTTCGCCCACGACATCGACCACACCGACATCGAGCTGAACCACAGCCTGGGTGAGGCGATCGAGCAGCTGCCCGGCCGCAAGCTCATCCTGACCAACGGCTCGCGCAAGCACGCGGAGAACGTGGCGAGGAAGATCGGAATCCTCGACCATTTCGAGGACGTCTTCGACATCGCCGCTTCCAACTTCGTGCCGAAGCCCGAACGGCGCGCCTATGAAATTTTTCTCGACAGGCACGGGGTGGAACCCTCCCGCTCGGCCATGTTCGAGGACATCGCCAAGAACCTGACGGTGCCGCACGAGCTCGGCATGACGACCACCCTCATCGTGCCCAAAACCCTCGATCCGTTCCGGGAGAGCTTCGAGCAGGAAGCCGTCCAGACGCCGGACATCGACTACATCACCAACGATCTGGCGGATTTCCTGCGCGCCTATGCGCTGCCGCAAAAATCCAAGTAATCCCTCGGCAACGAAAAATGGCCTCCAGTCGGAGGCCATTTTCTATTTTCGAGAGACGAGGGCTTATGCAGCCTGCGTGTTGATCTTGCTCTCGGCGATCCGGTTGAGCTTCTGGTCGGTGGCCTTCTCCTGATCCAGAATCTGGTGCAGGACGCTGGCGCAATCGTCGCGGCCGAGCTGCTTGGCCCAGGCCACGAGGGTGCCGTAGCGGGTGATCTCGTAGTGCTCCACGGCTTGAGCGGCAGCCAGCAGGGCGGCATCGAGAACCTGCGGGTCCGAGATCTCGCCGGAAATCTCCTGCGCCTCGTCGATGATGCCGTCGATCGCCGGGCAGGTCACGCCCTTCGGATCATGGCCGTGCATGCGGAAGACCTGCTCGACCATCTGGATCTGCTGCTGGGTTTCGCCGAGATGGGTCTGGAACGCCTGCTTCAGCTGGGGGTCGGTGACCTGTTCGATCATCTGCGGCAGAGCCTTCGTGATCTGCTGCTCGGCGTAATAGATATCCTGCAGGGTGTGGATGAAGAGGTCATCCAACGACTTGATGTCCTTCGACAAAAGGCCCATAGCGCAATCCTTCCCGAGTTCTGAGGTATGCCAACATGCGAGCGCCATCATTTGCTTGGCGCATCGTACAGCATGGGGAGAACGTTGCGGGCGGAACGCGGTTCCTAATCGACCGCCCGAAGATTGCGGCCCTGGAGGCGCAGAAGCTCGGCGCGGGCTCCCGCTTCGCCTTCTTCGAATTCGAGGGTTTCTATTTTTTGGCCGCGTTTCACGATCTTGTCGGCCGACACCCGGATCTGGGAGACGTCGTCCTGCGCCTGCCGGAAATGGGCGTCGAGCTTCGCCACACGGGAATCCAGCCGCTCCACATCCTCCAGCAGCTTCTGCACCTCGATCTGGATCACCCGCGCCTCCTCCCGGATGCGCGCATCGCGGACGAGGGCCTGCATGACCTGAATGGCGAGGGTGAGGAGGGACGGCGAGACGATGACGATGCGGGCGCGATGGGCCTTCTGCACCACATCGTCGAAATGCTCGGCGAGATCAGCGTAGATCGACTCCGCCGGCACGAAGAGCAGGGCGATGTCCTGAGTCTCGCCGGGGATCAGGTATTTTTCCGCAATGTCCTTCACGTGGACGAGCATGTCGTTCCGCACTCTGCTCGCCGCGCGGCTGCGGGCCTCGTCGCCTTTGGCTTCGCGGAAGAGGGTAAAGCCCTCCAGCGGGAACTTGGCGTCGATCACGAGGCAGCGCTCATCGCCCGGCAGGCGCACGAGGCAGTCGGGCCTGGTGCGGTTGGAGAGCGTCGCCTGGAACTCGAACGCGCCCACGGGCAGCCCGTCGCGGACGATGGCCTCCATGCGCCCCTGGCCGTAGGCGCCGCGGGTCTGCTTGTTCGACAGGATGTCCTTCAGACCCACGATCTCGCCGGTGAGGTTCGTCAGGTTCTGCTGCGCCGCATCGATGACCGCGAGACGCTCGTTCAGCTTGGACAGGTTTTCGGATTGGTGGCGCGTGGAAGACTCCAGACCCTGGCCGACCCGGTGCTGCAGCCCGTCGATCCGCTCCGAGATCATGCGCACGAAGTCGCTCTGGCGGGAACCGAACACCTCCGCCATGGTCCGCATCCGGCCCGTCATCTCGGATTGGATCCGGGTGAGCTCCGCCACCTTGTCGTCCATCTCCCGCGCCCGCTCGTCCGCGATCATCGCTTCCATCGCCCGGTCCCGTCGGGTCCTCAGGAGCAGCACGGTCACGAGGAGCAGGAGAAAGAGGCTCAGGCCCGCCATCCCCAGGACGATCTGCCCCCAGGTCAGGGGAGTCTGGCCGAGGATCAGGACGACATCGTTCATGAAGGTCAAGGTTCCGGTTGATGGATGCATCCGAACACAAGTGCCTCGGGGGGGGAGAGGGGGGGGGACCCTCTTCCCCCCGCCCCCCCTTCCCACCCCCCCCCCATCCCCCCACCCCACACACCCCCA